>JALYQE010000014.1 GCA_030855965.1 Verrucomicrobiota bacterium
CGAGGATGATTTCCCAAGTTTGGGCAAGTTTCGGAAGCACCATCCGGGCGGCTTCCACGGTGTAACGGATATTGGCTTCTTCGTTGAATGCCGGAAAGATGACCGAAAGGGTCACGGGAGTTGTCGAGCTTGGGTTACCGGCGTCCGTTTGCGCTTTCTCTTTGCTGGTTAGGTCTCTCATGAGCTTAAAATGTAGATTGCTAGTTCCTGCTAGAGCTTATGAAGTTTCGAAATTTCTGTATAGTGATTTTTGGTCCCACCCGCTTTGCTGCCTCGGGAAGCACAAACCACACCCCGCGCTGTCTCGAGCATCCGGAGCGTCGTCTCCTCCATGTGACTGGAGGGTTCAACGCTTATTTGAGGGGCATCTGCGCACTCACCCCTGGTCGTTTGCTCGGGGGATCAGTTCTACGATAAATGGAGCCCCGAGATCAAGCAAAATGAGTTCCCGGTCATCTCGAGCGCGCACCGAAAAGCCCGACAAAGTGGGGTTAATCCGGTTGCAACTCTGTGCTCTCGAATGTATCGGCAGCGAGATTTGACCATCCCGCATCCAGAGGAAACCCATGGCAGACGTCACCCAACATCTTCAGGAATCAATTCGCGCCGCTTGCGCCACGTTTGAGTCGCTCACCGACTTGGCGGAACCGGTCGCCCGGGCCGCGGACGCGATGGTGGAATGCCTTTGCGCGGGACGCAAACTCCTCGTTTGTGGCAACGGCGGGAGCGCTGCCGACGGGGCCGATTTCTCGGCCGAGTTCGGTTGTCGTTTCGTGACCGATCGGCGGCCCTACCCCGCGTTGAACCTCGCGCAGGGCGGCAGCCTGATGAGCGCGATCGGGAACGATTACGGCTACGATGAAGTCTTTGCCCGCCAAGTGGCCGGCCTCGGCCAGAGGGGCGACGTCTTGGTCGCGATCACCACCAGCGGCAACTCGAAAAACATTCTGCGCGCCTTGGAAGAAGGAAAGGCCCGCGGCCTAACGACGGTGGCGTTACTGGGCCGGGGTGGCGGTCCGGCCAAAGGAATGGCGGAGATCGAACTCCTCATCCGGAGCGAGACTACCGCCCGAATCCAGGAGGCGCATAAGTTTCTCCTCCATGTCATTTGCGGGCTGGTCGACGCCCGGTTGCCGAAGGCCTGAACGCGCGTCAGCGCTCCGCCACGAGGAGGTTTCGAATCGCTTCATCCAGCCGGTCGAAGTTGATCGGCTTGGTCAAGTGCTCGGAGAAACCGGCCGCGCGCGCCTGGTTGATGTCGTTCTCCATTCCAAATCCGCTCAGCGCGATTCCGCGCAGCGAGTTCGTCTCCCGCAGCTCCTTCATTAACTCGTAGCCGCTGCGATCGGGCAGGCCGATGTCGCTGATGAGGAGATCAAATTTCTCGGCCTGAGCTTTTTCGATCGCCTGGTCGGCGGTGTGCGCAAGGGTGATGCGGTAGCCGCGTCTCTCGAGCAGCATCTTCATTCCCAGGCAGGTGTCGTGATGATCGTCCACCACCAGCAAGTGAACTTTCTCCGCGTCCGGTTTTCCATCCTGCGCCGGGGGAGTCTCCTCCGGCGCGGCGGGTTTGGCCCCGGCCGGCGCGGGGACGGTGTTCAAAACAACGGTGAAGGTCGAACCCTTGTCCGCCCCGTCGCTCTCCACGGAGAGGGTGCCGCCGTGGGCCCTCACCATCGCCTTGGAAATCGCCAGTCCCAGGCCGAGACCGCCGAATTTGCGGGTAATCGAACTCTGGCCCTGCTCGAAGGCGTTGAAAATTTTCGCCTTCTTGTCCTGGGCGATTCCAATGCCGGTGTCGATCGTGCGGATCGCGATCCGGTCGTCTTCGAGGTTGCTTGTCTCGACCGTGATCCGGCCGCCCTGCGGGGTGAATTTCACGCCGTTCTTGAACAGATTCCAGAAGACCTGCTGCAGCCGGGCCGGGTCGCCATTGACGTAGTCGTGTTCGGCCTCGAGCCGGAACTCAAACTCGATTTTTTTGTTCAGGAGATCCTCGCGGCAGATTTCGTAGGCCCGCTGTAGCGTCTCGTGAATGGAGGTGACTTCAAAACTAAGCTGGAGCTTGCCCTTGGCGATGCGGGTGACATCGAGCAGGTCATCGATCAGGCGGGCTTCCAGCTCCACGTTGCGCCGGATCACGGCGAGCGACTGGCGCACTGCCGGATCATCCGATCCGCGCGCTTCCAGTTCGCCGACCATGGCGATGACGGGCGAGAGCGGGTTGCGCAATTCGTGTGAAAGCAGGGCCAGGAACTGGTCCTTGGCCGCATTGGCCGAGATCAATTCCTGGCGCAGGCGCACGTCGCGCGTCTTGTCCTCGACGAGGAAGAGCACGCCTTGGACGGTCTGTTTCGAATCCTGCAATCGGAGCAGATTCACGTTCACGAAGTTGGTCGTGCCGGCGCGATCGACCAGCGGCTGCTCGACGAGCTGGAAAGGCGTGCCGAAAGAAAGCACTTTCTCGATCGCGTCGGGCGGTGCGATCTGGACCTCCTCGTAGGTGGCGTCGGTCATTTCTTTTTCGGGCGGCAGGTTGCCCAGGCGCCGTGCCATTTGTCCGAAGGCGTCGTTAGCCTGGAGAAATTTCCGCGTCTCTGGATCGACCAAGGCGATGCCGCTCGGCATGTTGGCCAGGATCTTGTCGTTGAAAATGACTTCCCGCTCGATCCGGGCCGCGGCTTCTGTTTGTCGCCGGTAAAACTTGCCCGCCAGCCAGGCGATGATGCCAGTGCCTACGATCAGCCAGGCCGCGAGCACAGTCATTCGCTCGAGCAAATCGCGCACGGGTTTGTAGGCGACCGTGCGCGGTTGCTCGACGATCGTGATCCAACCGGTCGTTTCCACCGGCGCGTAAGCGTAGAGTTTTCCGAGCCGCTCGATGTGCCCGCTCTTGTCGGAGCGAATATCGTTAATCAGGGCGGTGACCTCGTCGGAGATCGGGCCCGTATTGGGTTTGAAATCGTTCGCGAAAAGGGCGGCGCCGTTTTGATCGACGATCTGCACCTTGGCCTGGTCGGCGAGGTCGATCATGGAAAGCCGCCGGCCGACGCGTTCCACTAGAACCGAGACGCCGACAAACCCGATCGGCGACCCGTCCGGACCGCGAATCGCGCTTACCAGGTCGGTCGCCAGGCGGCCGTCCGAAAAGCGCGGATGGACCGGCGAAACGTAAAAGCCCGACGCCGTTCGGGCCGCGGCCAGCCAGGATTTTGAAAACCGGTTGTCCAGCATCCGCGTCGGATCGTCGGGGATGGAGGCGATGAGGCGCCCGTCGGCCGTGGCCAGGAACATCCCGTCGATCCGGGGATGGGTGAAATAGGTTTCCTGCAGCCAGGTCTTCGCCGCCAGGTCGGGATAACGCGCGCTAAAGATTTTCGCGACCGGAGGGTAGGATTGGTAGAAGGAGGTGATGTCGCCGCTGCGCGCAAGATCGTCGCCGACGAGGCGCGCGGTCAGTTGCACAAAGGTCTGGCGGTCGCGCTGGATCTTCGATTCGAGGGTCCGGGTGAGGATCGTGTAGGAGACGACGAGCATCAAAATCGAGGGCACCCAGCCCGCGACGAGGATGGCGATGACGATGTTGAGGCGCTCGAAACGGCGTCGAGGATGCGTCCGCACTTTGTCTTGCTCTTGCACGATTTCGATCTGACTACCCGGTCAGTTTTCGGCGGGTTCGGAGGGGAAGCAACTGACGATTTCAGGTCACTTCGGCCATGAAACGCCTATCCTCGCCCGCCGCGCCAGTGAGATTGTCGATGCTCCTTCTCGGTTCATTCCATTCGAGACTCGTCCGCGCAACGCTCGCTTCGGCGAGCGATTTGCTTTGCCCGGGGGCGTTTTTTTCCTCGGTTTCGAAGGGGACTTTTGCCTCTGCTCGACCCGAGATTTGATTTGACGCAACACGCGGAAGCGGCATCATGTCGCCTTCTGTGCGCCTTAACCCGCGGCACCGTCTAGAATTCTTATGGGAGGAAGCATAGTGGATGTAGTCTGGACGTTCTGTTACCTGAGTGTCCTCATCGGCCTCTCCGGTTACGGATTGCACCGCTATTTTATCGTCTATCTCTTCCTGAAAAACCGGAAGCGCGTGCCGCAGCCGCTGTCCCATTACGGGCAGCTCCCGGTGATCACCGTGCAGTTGCCGCTCTTCAACGAAATCTACGTCGTCGAGCGCCTCCTCAAATCAGTCAGTGAACTGGATTATCCCAGGGAACTGCTCCAGATCCAGGTGCTCGATGATTCGACCGACGAGACCCAGGAGGTGACTGCTTCCTGCGTGCGCCGTTTGCAAGAGCGCGGCTTCGATGTCGAATTGATCCACCGCACCAACCGCGTCGGCTACAAGGCTGGGGCGCTGGAGGAGGGGCTGGCGACCGCGCGCGGCGATTTTGTCTGCATCCTCGACGCCGACTTTGTCCCGCAGCCCGAGCTGCTCAAGTCGACCGTCCACTTTTTTACCGACCCGAAGGTCGGCATGATCCAGACCCGCTGGGGCCACATCAACCGTGGCTATTCGCTGCTCACCCGGGTGCAGGCGATGTTTCTCGACGGCCACCTCCTGCTCGAGCAGGTCGCGCGCAGCCGGAGCGGACGCTTCTTCAACTTCAACGGCACAGCCGGCCTCTGGCGCAAATCCTGCATTCTGGAATCGGGTGGCTGGCAACACGACACGCTTACCGAGGACCTCGACCTGAGCTACCGGGCCCAGCTCGAGGGCTGGAAATTCGTTTTCCTGACCGATGTCGTGACGCCGGCGGAATTGCCTGTGGACATGAATGGCTTCAAATCGCAGCAGCATCGCTGGACGAAAGGCTCCATCCAGACCTGCAAGAAACTGCTCCCTCGTATCTGGCGGAGCAATCTTCCGTTGCCGATCAAGATCGAGGCAACCGGTCACCTCACCTCCAACTTCGCCTACCTCCTGCTCGCCTGTCTCTGCATCCTCCTCCATCCCTCGACCGGCGGCCCGCAATCCGGCTGGCTGCGCATCTTCCTTTTCGACGTCCCGATTTTCCTGACCGCGTCGGTCTCCGTAGCGGTCTTCTACATTTGCGCGCAGCGCGAACTCCATCCGCGCACCTGGATGAAGGAAATCCTTCTCCTGCCCGCGCTGATCGCCCTCGGGGTCGGCCTCTCCATCAACAACGCGCGTGCCGTCCTTGAAGCGATCTTCAATCACCAGTCGGAATTCAAGCGCACCCCCAAGTACGGGATCGAAAACAAGGCCCAGGCCTGGCGGTCCTGCCGCTACATGCCGCTCAAGTCGCTTCTGCCGCTGATTGAGATCGGGTTCGCGATATACTTCAGCTATTTCGTCTGGCACGCCCTCATGCACGGGCAGTACCTCACGCTGCCGTTCCTGATCATCTTTCAAGTCGGTTTTCTCTACGTCGCGCTCTGTTCGCTTGCGCAATGGCTCCCGCGTTTTAATTTCCCCGCGCCGCGACCCGTTGCATTTTCCGCGTGACGAGCTTGCCTCTGATTTAACTAAGAACGTCGCCCATGCTTTTCCGTTTCGGCCTTATCGCCTGCCTTTTGCTTTCCTGCGCAGCCGTTAGGCTGGAGGCCGCGGTCGCGCCCGACGTCCCCATTCCGCCGCGCGTGATCATCAGCGTGAAAGATCAAAAGCTGATGGTGATCGAGGACGGCAAGCGGGCTGCGGTTTACCCGGTCTCGACCTCGAAATTCGGGCTTGGCGATCGCTGGGGCAGTATGGCGACCCCGTTAGGCTGGTTGCAGGTGGCGGAAAAGATCGGCGATCACGCGCCTCCCGGCGCCGTCTTCCGGAAGCGCCGTTTCACCGGCGAGATTCTCTCGCCCAACGCCCCGGGGCGCGATCCGGTCGTCACCCGAATTATCTGGCTCCGCGGGCTGGAGCGCGAAAACGCCAACGCTTTCAGCCGCTGCATTTACATCCACGGCACGCCCGAGGAAAAGATCATCGGTAAACCGGCCAGCTACGGTTGCGTTCGGATGTCGTCGAAAGATGTCACCGAGGTTTACGCGCAGATTCGCATCGGCGCCCTCGTTCGGATCATTCCCGAGTCGCTGCCGAAGTTGCCGAAGATGAAGGGCTCGCCCAGCAGAGTGATTTTCACCGCGGACGCCACCGCCAGACCGGACGCGAAAGCTGCCGCGACGGCCAAGGCGCGGACCCCGCGCAAACACGCTTCCACGGCCGCGAAAGCTCGCCCCGGCAGCGGCGCCTAACGACGTTCGTCGCCGCGGCGGGGGTATTGCGGCGTTGCCGCGGGTTTGACCGCGCCCGGGCCGTTTCTATACTGCAGGTCCCCCGGCAACCTTTTACCGGAGCAATCATTATGGCACTCGCAGTTGGCAGCAAAGCACCCGATTTCACCCTTCCCACCAAGACCGCCGACGGACCGCGTCCGGTTCGCCTGAGCGAGAATTTCGGGAACAAGAACACCCTCCTTCTCTTCTTCCCCATGGCCTTCACCGGCACCTGCACGACCGAGATGTGCGGCGTCGGCAACGGCCTGCGCGAATACGGCGACTTCAATTGCGAAGTCTACGGGATCAGCGGCGACAATCCTTTCTCGCAGGAGGCCTGGGCACAGAAGGAAAAGATCAACGTCACGCTCCTGAGCGATTACGAGCACAAGGTGACGAACGATTACGGCGTCGCCTACGACTCCTTTCTCCCGCAGCTCAACCTCGGCTTCGCCGGCGTGGCCAAGCGCTCCGCCTTTCTCATCGATCGCGACGGCGTCGTGCAGTACGCCGAGGTGCTCGAGGACGCCCGGGAGCTGCCAAGTTTCGATAAAATCAAAGCCAGGCTGGCGGAGTTAAAGTAATGCCTAACGAATTCAATACGCTCAAGAAGTTCGACGCCGGCAACGGCAAACAGGCGTCGCTCCACTCTCTCCCCGCGCTCGAGGAACAGGGCATCGGCCCGATCTCGCGCCTGCCGGTCAGCATCCGGATCGTGCTCGAGTCCGTCCTGCGGAATTGCGACGGCAAAAAAGTTGGCCGCAAAGATGTCGAGACTCTCGCGAATTGGAACGCGAAGAAGCCGGCGAACGAGGAAATCCCCTTCGTCGTCGCGCGCATCGTTCTACAGGATTTCACCGGGGTCCCGCTCGTGGTCGATCTCGCCGCCATGCGCAGTGCGGTGCAACGGCTGGGCGGCGATCCGAAAATCATCGAGCCCCTCGTGCCGGTCGATCTCGTGGTCGATCACTCGGTCCAGGTCGATTTCGCCGGCTCGGCCATGGCGCTGAAGCTGAACATGGACATGGAATTCAAGCGCAACCGCGAGCGCTACGAGTTCCTCAAATGGGGTCAGCAGGCGTTTAAGACTTTCGGCCTCGTCCCGCCCGGCATCGGCATCGTGCACCAGGTCAACCTCGAGTATCTCGCCAAGGGCGTGCTCAGCAGCGGCGATCTTTATTATCCCGACACGCTGGTCGGCACCGACTCGCACACCACGATGATCAACGGCCTCGGCGTGGTCGGTTGGGGCGTCGGTGGAATCGAAGCGGAAGCCGGCATGCTCGGTCAGCCCGTTTATTTCCTCACGCCCGAAGTCGTTGGGGTGCACATGACCGGCTCGCTCCGTGAAGGCGTGACCGCGACGGATCTCGCGCTTCACATCACGCAGATGCTGCGCGCGCAGAAAGTGGTCGGGAAGTTTGTCGAGTTTTACGGTGAAGGTGCGGCTTCGCTCCCGCTGCCCGATCGGGCCACGATCGGCAACATGTCGCCCGAGTACGGCGCGACGATGGGCTATTTTCCGGTCGACGCCGAGTCGGTGAACTACCTCCGCGCCACTGGCCGCACCGACGAACAGTGCGCGGCCTTCGAAGCCTATTTCAAAGCGCAAAAGATGTTCGGCATGCCGCGCAAGGGCGACATCGATTACAGCATCGATCTCGAGCTCGACCTCAGCGTCGTGCAACCGAGCGTCGCCGGCCCGAAGCGGCCGCAGGATCGGATTAATTTGCCGGAACTCGGGAGCGCCTTCCGCGACCTCCTCGCCAAGCCCCTCCCCGAAGGCGGCTACGGAAAGGCAGGCGCCGATCTCGAGGAGCGTCACCTCGTTCAGCTCAACGGTTCCGCGCCCGAGACCGAGGACATGGTCTCGTCCGATCGCGAAGAGCAGGGGATCGAGCCCGGCGACGAACGCAACAAGGTCGAGATGGTGGCGAACCGCCCGACGCCCGACTCCGGTGAAGACATCGAGGCCGAGAGCAGTGAAGTTTTCCATCACGGCCAGAGCCTCATCGGCCACGGCAGCGTCCTGATCGCGGCCATCACCAGTTGCACCAACACGAGCAACCCGAGCGTCATGCTCGCCGCCGGTCTCCTCGCCAAAAAAGCGGTCGAGCGCGGCCTACTAATCGACCCGTCGGTCAAGACTTCACTCGCCCCGGGTTCGCGCGTCGTTTCCGATTACCTCGAGAAAACCGGCCTGCAAACTTACCTCGACCAGCTCGGGTTCAACATCGTCGGCTACGGCTGTACCACCTGCATCGGCAACTCTGGCCCGCTTCATCCGAAGATAGAAAAAGCGATTGCAGAGCACGACCTGATCGCGGCTTCCGTCCTTTCCGGGAACCGCAATTTCGAGGCGCGCGTGCACCAGAATATCAAGGCCAACTTCCTCATGTCGCCGCCGCTCGTCGTCGCATTCGCCCTCGCCGGCCGGGTCGATCTCGACCTGAACAAGGACCCGCTCGGGCAGGACAAAAGCGGGAAAGACGTTTTCCTAAAGGATCTTTGGCCGTCGTTAGGCGAGATCCGCGACATGATGCAATCCGCCCTCACGCCGGATATCTTCCGCAAGCTCTACCGCGATTTTGCCGATCAAAATCCGAAGTGGAACGAGATCTCGTCGAGCACCGGCGAAGTCTACCAGTGGGATGAAGCGAGCGATTACATCCACGACCCGCCCTTCTTCGCCGATTTCTCGATGGAGCCGGGCAAAATCGAGAACATCCGTGACGCCCGTCCGTTAGGCATTTTCGGCGACTCGGTCACGACCGATCACATTTCCCCGGCCGGCGCGATCAAGGCTAACTCGCCTGCCGGGCATTACCTCGTTTCGCGCGGGATTCAGCCGGAGGATTTCAACAGCTACGGCAGTCGGCGCGGCAACGACCTCGTCATGACCCGCGGGACCTTCGCCAACGTCCGGATCAAAAACCTGATGGTCCCGGGCGTGGAAGGCGGCGTCACGAAATATTTCGGCAACAGCAAAGTGGGCGGCGAGCAGATGTCGATCTTCGACGCGGCGATGAAATATGCGGAGGCAAAAACGCCGCTCATCATTCTCGCCGGGCACGAATACGGCACCGGCTCCAGCCGCGACTGGGCGGCGAAAGGGACGCGGTTGCTGGGAGTGAAGGCCGTCGTGGCCGCCAGCTTCGAGCGTATCCACCGCTCCAACCTGGTCGGAATGGGCGTGCTCCCGCTCCAGTTCATGGAAGGCACGAGCGCGCAATCGTTAGGCCTGGACGGGTCGGAGATCTACAGCCTGACCGGCCTTTCGGAATCGATCCAGCCCGGCCAGGAGCTCCAGCTCGAGATAAAGCGGGCCGATGGCAAAACGGAGACGGTGCCGGTGAAATTGCGCATCGATACGCCGATCGAGGTCGATTATTACCGGCACGGCGGAATCTTGCAGTTCGTCCTGCGGGAACTGATGACCTAGACGCACTCTCTTGGAGGGAAGCGCTTTGTCGCTTCCGCGAAGGTTGGGTGGGTTCACTTGCATTCCAAGCCCACCTCCGCGGCATCGACAAAGCGATGCCCTCCCGGCAGGCATGGCATTCGGCAAATCCGGAATTGGGCAGCCAGCGTGCGGCATGGATTCGGAAAATCCCGAATGGCGCAACCCGCGCCAATCGTGGCCTAGCGCAGAAGCTTGTCGAGCGACGGGTCGGGTGCGGCGCCGAGGGCGAGCGCCTTCTCGTAATGGCGCCGGGCCAGTTCCTTGGCCGGCGGCTGGGAGGTGGAATAAACGACCGCGAGATTGAAATGCGCGTCGGCGTATTCGGGATTTTCCGCGATGGCGGCGAGCATTTCTTTCTCGGCCGCTTCCTGCCAGCCTTTCTGGCTGGCGGTGATGCCCAGGTAATTGTGCGCCGTCGCGCTTTTCGGATTGATCGCGAGCGATTTCGTTAGCTCGGAGAGGGCGTCGTCGAACTTGGCCTGTTGATAATAAACAATCCCGAGGGTGGTGTGGGTGAATTCATCCTGCGGCGCGAGCGCGATCGCCTTTTTCAGGGTCAACTCGGCGGCCTTGAGTTTGCCGTTGCGGAAAAGGACAACGCCGAGGTTGGAGAGCGAGTAGAGATTGTTAGGGCTTTTCGTTAGGATGGCCTGGTACTGCTTTTCCGCCTGTTTGAAATTCCCCTTGTCGAAGCTGGCCTTGGCTTCGCGGGCCAGGGGCATAAGGTCGGCCGGCACGCCCGGCTTGAAGGTGGCGGCGGCGACTTCCGGCCCGATGGAGTTGGCTTCGCCTCCGGCGACCGCTTCGAGGGAGGCTTTCTCCGGCGCCCCGCCCGCCGTCTGGGGCGAATTGCTGATCGTAATCGTGCTTGGCTTGGCCATCGTTAGGCTGGCCTTGACCGTGCCCGGCGCGGTGTCGGAGATTGAGACCACCGGCGTCTTCAAAAGGGCCAGCTCTTCCGCGCTCAGTTTCGTGATCGGCTCGGCCAGGAGGTGGATCTGCTGGTCGAGGACGTCGGATTTGATTTTCAGTTTGTCGAACTCGGCCAGCATCAGCTTTTTCGCCTGCTCGCGGCGGGCTTCTTCCTGCCGTTCGCGCACGACTATGGCCCGCAGCATCTGGTTCTCTTTCACCAGCCGCTCTGTGTCCTCTGGCGTGGCGCCGCTCAATTGCGCCGTGGCCAGGGCGCTGCTCGCCTCGTCGAGTTGGGACCGCAGGTCGGCGATCATTTTCTCGGAATCCTGGTTTGCCTTCTGGCTCGCGACGAGCTGGCCGCGCAATTTTTCCAGCTCCTGTTTCACGTCCTGCAACTCTTGCGCTTTACGGGGACGATCAGCGCTGATTTCGCGGACGGTGTTCTCCGCGGTGGCGAGCTTTTTCTGGAGATCGTTATTCTCCGCCATTAGGACCTGGACGCGAGCCTTGGCGTCGCCCGCGATCTTGAGCTCGCGCACGGCGTCGTCGCGTTCGCGCTTGATCGCGTCGCGCTCCTGAGTGACGCCGGCTACTTCCTTGCGGGCATCGGCCAGCTTCGTCTTGGCGTCGGAGGTTTCCTTTTCCGCGGCGGTCCGTCCCACTTCGGCGGTCTGCAGGGCCGTTTTCAACTGTGCGATCTCAGCCTGGAGCGCGGCCGCTGCCTTCTGGTCTCCTTCTCCGGTCGATTGGATGACCTGGAGCGATTCCTGCGCGGCCGAGAGCTGGTCGCGAACTTCTTTCTCGGCCTGAGATTTCTTGCCGAGATCGCCTTTGGCCTGCTCCAGATCGGCATTGGTCTGCTCCAGTTTGCCGGAAATCTCGGATTTCTCTTTTTGCGCGGTCGAGATTTCTTTCTGGGATTTTTTCAACTCGGCCTCGAGCGCGTCAACCCGGGCGCGCAGTTCCTTGGTGGCATCCTGGATCGCGGCCCGGACGTCGACCGGCTTCGGGGGCGCGGGCCGGGCACCGATCTCGACGCTCGGCTCGGCCGGAGCGGTGCTCGGCAAAGCGGGCGGGCCGGGTTCGGCGGCCGGGGGTTGCGCGCTCGCGGTGAGATCGGTCTGGGTTTCGATTTTGCTTTGGACGCGGAGGATGGCTTCGCCAATTTTGCGGCCGCGGTAATCGACGATCGCGGGCTGCCAGCCGCCGCTGTTTCTTTTCAGTTCCTCGAGCATGGAACCGGCAAAACGGAACTTGGCCAAGGCGGGTTTGAGCTGGTTCTCGCGCTCCATCTTTTCCGCCTGCTGCGCGGTCATGTAGGCTTTGAGGAAGACCTCGGAAGGGTCGACTTCCTGGGCAAACAAAGCGGGCGACAGCGCGGAAAACGCGAGGACGGGAAGGAGAAGCAGCCCGATTTTGTTCATCGCCAAGACCGCGGATGATAGCCGACGAGTCTGTCGCTTGCAACGCCGTCGCGGAGCGAATCCCGCCTTTGCCTTTGCAATTGTGCGGGGAAAAATTAGAGTCGCACTTCGACGGTGGCCATAGCTCAATGGTAGAGCCCCAGATTGTGGTTCTGGCTGTTGCGGGTTCGAGTCCCGTTGGCCACCCTTTTCCTCTTTCTGCACCTCATTCGCTCGGCGCGCAGGTGCTGGCACAGCGGCTGCTAAATAGCCCGGCATGATCCTAACGCCCGACTTCTCCCGCGACTGCGAAGCTCACGACGCGCTTACTTTTTGGCAACGCCTGCTCCGCGAAGAAGAGCTGCAGAGCTGCGAGCCTTTGGAAAAGCTCCTCGTCGGTTGTGAGATCATCGCCGCGCTGGACGGCGTCGATCTCCTCGCGGCCTAACGACCTCCCGCGGTCTCCCAGCCACTCCGTCATCGCGCCCGGCGCAACGCGGCTTATTTGACCAGCGTCACCATCTCGCTCAGCGAGTGCGTGCTGCCGGTGGCATCGACCTCTCCGTCGCCGGATCGAAGACGCTGGCGAGGGCATCGCCGTAGAAAGGGTTGTAGTTATTGGTAGCTCCCACGATCAGATATCGGCCGTCGGGCATGGCCGAGCAGAAAATATCCCAGAGCAGGTCCTGCACGGCGATCGTGCCGGTGGCCGGATCCCAGACCGCCCCGTAATATTCCTCGGCATCGTGTTGTAGTCTGAGCCGCTTCGCTGCAGAGACCTGCAATAAAAGGAAAAGTCGACTCATCCTAAACATCCTGGCTGTAAGGGGTCAAAACTGTCAACCGAGAAGGCTTTTCGAGGACGCAATTTTCCGCCTTTTCGGTGGCGCTACGGGATTTCTCGATGTTTTATCACCGCTCTGGTGCCTGTAGCTCAACCGGATAGAGCTTCTGACTTCGGATCAGAAGGTTGGGGGTTCGAATCCCTCCAGGCACATGGCCTCTAACGGTAAATCGCGTCGACCAGCCGGAGCGACTTGGGGTTGGGCAGGACTTGCTGCTCCATCTGGTTCATCACGTAGGCAAACGAAAGATGATTCTCGGGATCGGCAAAGGCGTGGCTGCCGCCGGCGCCGGGATGACCGAAGGCCGACGCCGAGGGGCCGAAAATCCGGGCGGGGGCGCCGGCCGGATCTTTCATGAAACCAGCCGAGAATGCCGTCGGGACGAGGAAAACCTCGTCAGGGCCGGAGGCCAGGGTGGTGGTCATATGCGAGATGGTCGCGGGGGCGAAAAAGCGGCGCCCCTCCAACTCCCCGCCATTTGCGAGCAGGGCGTAGAATTTACCCAGCGAATGGGCGCTGCCGATTCCGCCCATGGAAACGAGCGAGAGCGCGCGATTCGCAGGGTCGTTCATCGCGCTGACCGCGTTCAGGCCGTGCGGAGAAGTGAAGACACGGCGCTGGAGCGAGCCTGGAGTGGTGAGGCTTTGGTAGAACGGGTCGACTGGCGGTCCGGACGCCTTCGCCGCGTAAACGCTGGCCGCGCGGGCGTTCTCCTCGGCCGGGAGCCCGATCCAAATGTCGAGGCCGAGCGGTTCGGCGAAGGTTTCGCGCCAGTAGACGCCGAGCGGCCGGCCATCGATGCGCCGGAGCAGTTGGTCGAGGAGAAAGCCGAAGGTGCGTGCGTGGTATCCGTGCGCGCTGCCGGGCGGCCACAGCGGGGTTTGTTTTTCCAAGGCCCTGACGACTGCCGCGTGATCGGTGATTTCCGCCGGCTTATCCAGCGCGGCCAGTCCGGCCCGGTGGGCCAGGAGCTGCGCGAGCGTGATCGCGTCTTTGCCATTTTGCGCAAACTCGGGCCAGAACTGCGCCACCCGCCGCTCGAGCGCGATCGCGTGCTCCTGCAGCACGTGCAGCAGACAGGCGCTGCCCAACCCTTTGGTGGCCGACCAAAAGAGGACGATCGTGTCGCTCGTCCAGGGTTGCTCCCGGCGGATATCGCAAAAGCCGTCGTGAAGTTCGAGGAGCGGCCGGCCATTTTGCCAGATCGCTACCGCCGCGCCGAGTTCGCCCAAACGGGCGAAGTTCTCTTCAAAAAGCGGCCTGATCCGCGCCGCCAGCTCGTCCGCGCGAAAGGTCCTCAAGCCGTCCTTCGCCTAACGAGCGGCTCAGTAATTCCGCACGTAGGGATATTTCGATTCGTTCCCGAGCTCGGGCGGAAACTCGCTGTAGCCGCGATGAATCCAGTGCACGTCGTTCCGCAAGACCGGGTAGTAGGTGCCCTTGTAAACCGGAAACGGCCAGAGCAGGGCCTCGTAAAAGCCAACACCAAAACGGGCAAAGGCGCGCCCGGTGCCCTTGACCACGCCGTAGCTGGCCGCGGCGGAATTGCCTTCTTCGCTGTTGATCTTCCCGATCGTGACCGGGATCTCCGACCAGCCAAACACCATGTTGGACAGGCCGCGCGAGAGTTTCCGCGTCGGCCCATGATCCGCCGCCGGCGGATCGTGGATATCGGCTAACGAACTCGCCGCAGATCCGGCGCAGAGTAGAATAACGAGCGGCAATTTCATGAGAGCGTCGCGAGTAAATCGGTTCGGCGCCGGGATTGCAACATTTCTTTAAGGTTCGGCGACGCCCTTTTTCCTGGTCGCATAGAGCGAGGCCACGGTGGTTGTCGCCAGCACCGCGACGATCACGAGGAGCGAAAGCCAGCTCGGAATTTCCACCAGCCACTCGATCAGCATTTTCAAGCCGACAAAGCAGAGGATGATCGCAAGTCCGTAACGCAGATAGATGAAGCGGGTCACCAGATTGGCGAGGAGGAAGTAGAGCGAGCGCAGCCCGAGGATGGCGCAGATGTTCGAGGTATAGACAATGAAAGTGTCGCGCGTGATTGCGAGCACGGCCGGGATGGAGTCGACCGCGAAAACCAGGTCCATCAGCTCGATCACGATCAGAACGAGGGCGAGCGGGGTCAGGACGCGCCGGCCCCGGACGAGGGCGATGAATTTCGGCCCGTGATAATCGTTCGTCACCGGCAGCAGCCGGCGGACGATGCGAAGGATGAAATTATGCTCTAGGTCGATCGCTTCCGACTTCCCGAAAAGCATCCGCAATCCCGTGATGAGGAGGAAGGCGCCGAAAATATAAATTACGAAATGGAAGCGCGAGACGAGCGCGATCCCGAGGCCGATCATGGTTGCCCGCATGACGAGCGCGCCCAGGATGCCCCAGATCAAAACCCGGTGCTCGTACTGGGGCGGCACCCGGAAGTAGGCGAAGATGAGTCCGAAAACGAAAATATTATCGACGCTGAGCGAGTACTCGATCAGGTAGCCGGTGAAGAAGTCGAGCGCCTGCTCGGGCCCCTGCCACCACCAGACGAAGAGGTTGAAGCTTAAAGAGAGCCCGACCCAGACCAGACTGCGCCGAGCGGCGCTCCCCAGGCTGAGCCGCTCACCCCCGCGATCGCTGAAAAGATCGACGGCCAGTGCAACCAGAACCCCAATATGAAATGCGACCCAAAACCAGATGCTGACCGTCACGCGGCGCTAGGCTTCCACGGGTGACAAGGGTGGGCAACGGGAAAGAAAGAGCAAGGTTTGCGACGAGCGGCGCCTCGTGCATCATTACCTCCCCGCATTTTCATGGACGCTGAACTGCAAAAGTTGGTCGACTCAGGAAAGCTCACGGCCGCCAATGCCGAACAGCTCGACCAACTCAAGCCCGGCAGTTTTTGCCTGCACAAGAGCTGGGGCTTTGGCCGGGTGGCCGATTGGAATCTCCTCCTCAACCAGATCCTGATCGATTTCGAAAAGAAAAAAGCCCACCCCATGCAGCTGCAGTACGCGGCCGAAAACCTGGCTCCGATCCCGGCCGAACATTTCCTCGCCCAGAAAGCGACCGATCTGTCCGCGCTGAAGAGCCAGCTCAAGGACAACGCCGCGGGCGTGATGCGAAACATTCTCCAGAGCCTCGGCGGAAAAGCGACCCAGGCGCAGATCAGCGGCTGGTTGTTAGGCGACGTTTTTAGCGAGCCGGAGTTCAAGCGCTGGTGGGAATCGACCATGAAGCTGCTCAAGAAAGAGGGGCACTTCCTCATTCCGGCGAAGAAGAACGACCCGATCGAGCTGCGCGACGCGCCCGTCTCGCGGGCCGATGAACTCCTCACCTTTTTCAACCAGACGCGGCAGGCAAAGGAGCAGGCCGCCGCCCTCGACCAGATCATCAAGCTGCATCACGAATTCAGCGAGCCGGAAACACAACTGCAGCCTCTCCTCGACGCGATCGAGGAAACCGCGCGCCGCAACCAGCGGCTCAATCCCGCGATGGCATTCGAGCTTCTCATCGGCCGCGACGATCTCATCCAGCGCGAGCCGAAATTGCGCAGCGCAAATCCCGATTTCACCCTCGAGCGCTTGATCGTCGAGGAAGAGCCGCGGCTGGCGGCCATCCTCCAGAAACTTCCCTCGGCCAAAGAGCGTCGGGTGCTTCATCTCTTCCCCGCCGCGCTCGGCGAGCGCTGGACGCGGCGCGCCCTCCAGCTCATGCAGGGGAGCAATGCCCGCCTCGTCTCCTCGATGCCGAAAGTCTTCGCCGAGGCCGGCAAACTCGACGAACTCCGCGCCGCGCTCGATCGCAGCCTGCGGGAACATTCCGCGACCAGCGAAATGCTTTACTGGCTCTGCAAAAACCGCGGCGAGTGGCCGGAGTTGATCAATCCTGAACTGCTCAGCGCCATCCTCTCGGCCTGCGAGCGCGACCAGCATAACGAGAGCAACAGCCGCAGCACCCGTCTGCGCGACCTCCTCCTCTCCGATCGCTCTCTCATCCCCGATATTTTCGCCGGGGCCGAGCTCGGGCTGGCCCGCGACGCGATGCGGCGCCTTATGCTCAGCCCGGTCTTTGACGAATTGACCAAGCGCTCTCTCATGGCGCGGATCATCAAACTTTATCCCGACCTGCAAAGCCTGGTCAGCGGCGAGCAGCCGGAGGAAAAGAGCGAAGCGCTCGTCGTTTCCTGGAGCAGCCTGCAAAAACGCAAAGGCGAGCTCGAGGAGTTGGTGAACAAAAAAATTCCCGAGAACAGCAAGGAGATCGGCGTCGCGCGTTCCTACGGCGACTTGCGGGAGAATTTCGAATTCAAGGCCGCCAAAGAAATGCAGGCCGTCCTCATGCGCCGCAAATCGGAACTGGAACGCGATCTCCATCGTGCCCGCGGCACGACCTTCGAGAGCCCCGACCTCTCCCAGGTTTCCATCGGCACGATCGTCACCCTGCGCGAAACGAAGACGAACGCAGAGGAGACCTACACCATCCTCGGGGCCTGGGATGGCGACCCGGAGCGCGCGATCATTTCCTACCAGACCGCGATCGGGAAGTCATTGTTAGGCCATCGCCTCGGCGAGATCGTGGAATTGAGTTCGGAAAACGAGAGCGGCCGTTATGCCATCCTCGCGATTGAGCCGGCGCCGCTCGACCAGGTTCCGCCCGATCCCGAACTGGTCGAGACGACTTCGTAAAAGCCGCTCTCGAACGGCTGAAAAATCCGCCGCAGGAAAGATGAAGCCGAAGCCGCTTGCGATTAAATCCGTCACCCTCGGCGGGAAACGGCCGGCCTTCATTCTCGGGCCCTGCGTGATCGAATCGGAAGCCTTCGTTAGGCGGATGGCGCGCCAGATCGCGCGGATCTGCGCCGCGGAAGAGTTGCCCTTCATTTTCAAGGCTTCCTACGACAAGGCCAACCGCACTTCCGTCCGTTCCTATCGCGGGATTGATGCGCGCGCTGGCTGCGCCTTGCTCGCCGAGATCGGGCGCGAGATCGGGATGCCGGTTACGACCGATGTTCATTCACCGGAGGAAGTGGCGATCGCGGCCGAGTTTATCGATGTCCTGCAAATCCCTGCTTTTCTTTGCCGGCAAACGGATCTCATCCGCGCCGCCGCCGAAACCGGACGCATCGTGAACGTTAAGAAGGGCCAGTTCCTTGCCCCGTGGGATGTGCGCAACATCGCGGAGAAACTCACGGCCTTTGGCGCGAAGAAATTTTTCTTCACCGAACGCGGCACGACCTTCGGCTACAACAGCCTCGTCGCCGACATGCGCTCGCTCGCTTGGCTGCGCGATGCCGGCTACCATGTCATTTTCGACGCCACCCACTCCGTCCAGCGCCCCGGCGGCGCGGGCGACGCCACTTCCGGCGACGCCGCCCTCGCGCCCGTCCTGGCCCGGGCCGCGGTCGCCGCGGGCTGCGACGGCATTTTCATGGAGGTGCACGAGAATCCGGCGCACGCTCTCTCCGATGGGCCGAACCAAGTTCCGCTAAAGGATTTGCCGAAGCATTTGCGCATGTTAAAAGCTATTCATGCTGCCGTGTCATAGCGGGTCCCGCCTTCTTCGCGGGGCGCGCCTGAGTTTTGTTTTGTTCCTCGTGGGCAGCTCTCTGGCCGTGGCCGGCGAACGCAAGAACCGCAAAGCCTCGCCCACCCCGACGCCCGAGTTCGGCCTGAAAAATATCCCGCTCACGATCGGGCACGAAGCCAAGGGATTGATCCTGCCGAATTACGACATCAAGGGCAAATTGATCGGCCGTTTCGAGGCCGCCACCGCCGCCCGCGTCGATGAAAATCATGTCCGGTTCACCGATTTGAAGATGACGACCTACGACGAGCGCGAGCAGCCCGACTTCAAGGTCGACATGAGCGACGCCGTCCTCGATCTCGAGAGCCGGGTGATCGATTCGAAGGCGCGAACGAAAGTGAAGCGGGCCGATTTCGAGATCGCCGGCGACACGATGAGGTTCAATACCACGACCAAATTGGGAATGCTGAAGGGCAACGTCCACATGACTCTTTACAACCAGAAGGAAATTGCCGGCGCCGCGGCCAAGCCATGAAACCGATTGCCTTTCTCCTGCTCGCCTTTGCCCTGATGCTGCTGCGCGCCGAGGCGCAGGATTCGACCGCCCCATCGGCCGCGAAAAAAACGCCGGCTTCACCGGCTGTCGCCGCGACCAAGACGAATGGCGAAGCGGTCGCGACCCAGATTTACGCCGACGAAGCATCGTTTGATACCGAGAAGCGCATCGGCATCTTTTCCGGCCACGTCCGCGTCTTCGATCCGCGGTTCAATATCCAATCCGACAAGCTGACCGTTTACATCCACAAGGAGGAAGGCGAAGGGCTGGAGCGGGCGATTGCCGAAGGCCACGTCGGCGTGGTGCGCGACAAGTCCGACGCCAAAGGCGGCCGGGCCGCGAAAGCAGTCGGCCTCGCCGAGAAAGCGGTTTATACTTCGGCCGATGGCAATGTCGTGCTGACCGGGAGCCCGCGCGTGCAGCAGGGCCTCGACACCCATGTCGCGACGAGCCCGGACACAATCATGGTTTTGAATCAGGACGGTCACCTCACGACCCGCGGCCCGAGCCGGACGGAGATCCGGCAGGATTCGAAGAAGGACAAAAACGGAAAACCCTCTCCGGACGCCGAAACCAGGAAACCATGATCAGCCAGACCGCGCCGCCCGCCGCGCCGGAATCCAGTCCGCGCGCGACCTCGCCTAACGAGCACCCCGAAGTCCTGCTGACTGACGACCTGGTCAAGATCTACGACGGCCGCGCGGTCGTGAACGGGATCAAGCTGAAAGTGGGCCAGGGCGAAATCGTTGGCCTCCTGGGGAAGAACGGCGCCGGCAAGACGACCAGTTTTTACATGATCGTCGGTCTCGTTAGGCCAAACAGCGGCCGGGTCATTTTCTCCGGCACCGACGTAACCGATTACCCGATGTACAAGCGCGCCCGGCTCGGGATGGGCTACCTGCCGCAGGAGGAATCGATCTTCCGCAAGATGACGGTGGAACAAAACATCCTCGCCATTCTCGAGACCATGCCGTTGAGCAAGAGGGAGCGGCGCCATCGCTGCGACGAGTTGCTGCACCAGTTTGGAATCGAACGGATCGCAAAGAATACCGCGCTCACCTTGAGCGGGGGCGAGAAGCGCCGCCTGACCATCGCGCGTTCTCTCGTCACCCGACCGAAGCTGCTCATGCTGGACGAGCCCTTCAGCGGGGTCGACCCGATCGCGGTTTACGATGTGCAGCAACTGGTCGTGAACCTGCGCAAATCCGGCCTCGCCATCCTCATCACCGACCACAACGTGCGCGAGACCCTCTCGATCGTCGATCGCGCCTACCTCATCGATGAAGGCCGCGTCATGAGTGAGGGAACCAAAGATTTCCTGATCAACGACCCGATCAGCCGCCAGCTCTATCTCGGCGAACGTTTTCAGATGTAAACCAAAGGAGCCGCATGCAAACCGCTAACGCCAATCCCCATGTCAAGGTCACTGGCCGCCACCTCGCGATCACCGACGCGATCAACGAATATGCCACGCGTAAAATCGAAGGGCTGCACCTCGACTATCCGAAAATCATCGAAGCGCACGTCATTCTCGGCGTCGAAAAATACCGGCACTGGGCCGAAGTAATCCTCATCTGCTCAAACCACATTACGATCGAGGCCAATGAGGAAACCGACGATCTTTATGCCGCGATCGACGCGGTCATGGACAAAATCGCGCGCCAGATGCGCAAGTATAAGACCCGCCTTCTCCGCCGCCACCGGCCGCGTAAGGAAGACATCCGGCACATCGAGGAGCAGATTCTGCATCCCGACCCGGTCGAGGAAGACGAACACCACGAGCACGCCGTCGTGCGGACCGAGCGGCATCCGGTTAAGCCGATGTTTGTCGACGAAGCGGTCCTCCAGCTCGAGATGTCGACCCGGCAGTTTCTCGTATTCATGAACGCGCGGAGCTCCCGGGTGAATGTCCTTTATCGCCGAAAGAGCGGCGATTTTGGGTTGATCGAGCCGGCGTTAGGCTAGGATTTTACGGAGACGTTCACTGTTCAGGAAAGTGACACTTCTGTTCTGCGGTTGACGTTTTTTTGAGAGCCTTCATCGGCTCTTCCCTCGTAAAGAGGCCGGGGCATGTCCGTTGCTAGAGAACGCACTCACATGCTCACCATCTTCGTTTTCATCCTCACCACCGGTTCAGTGTTCACCAGCGTTTGGTGGGCGTGCAAAACCGAAGACGTTACTCCGATCATCCCGCCGTCCGACATCGCGGCCGCCTGATTTTCAGGCGCCGAGCGTGGGCAGGGCCGGAAGCACCGACTGCTCCATCCCGCTCGCGAAGGTCGGAAACCTTGGCTCCCAGCCGAGCGCGCGCAGTTTGCGGTTTGAGACGCGCTTGTTGCTTGCCCCGCGTTTTCTTTCCGCACGTGCGGTGATTTCGGGCAGTGGGCGATGCAATTTCGTCGCCAACCACCCATACGCGTCGCGCTGTGTGATCGGCTGGTCATCCGCGACGTTGAGAATCGCCGGCGTCGCCAGGTTTTCAGCGCAGGCCGCGACGAGATGAAAGAGAGCTGCCGCGATGTCTTCCCGATGCGACTGATTGAGAAAACGTGCGCCGCTCGCTTCGATGCGCGCCTCGCCTGAAAGAAATTTGCGCAGCAGCGCGGAACGGCCGGGCCCGTAAATTCCGGCGAGGCGCGCGACCAGGCCGTTGTTTTGCCTAACGAGTTCTTCGGTTTCGCGCAGGATTCTGCCGGTTTCGTGCTGCGGCTCCGCCGGGCTCGTTTCGTCGACCCATTCGCCGTCGGTCTGCGCATAGACGGAGGTGCTGCTGGTGAAGACGAAGACCGACGGCCGGAGAGCGGCGAAGAGGTTCGTCGCCCCTTCGAAATAAACGCGCCGATAACTTTCCGCCCCGCCGCCGCCGGAGCTGGCGCAATGGACGACGGCACCAAATTCCGTCGCAGCCTTTTCCACTGCTTCCTTCGCCGCGATGTCGACTGCTCGAATCGTGTAAGGCTTCGCGCGCAATTGCGCGGCCGACTCGGGCGAGTGGGTCCAGCCTTCTACTTCCCACCCCGCGGCGTGAAACAAATCGGCCGTCGCGGTGCCGATGTAGCCGCAACCGGCGATCAGAACCCGCCGCTTCACGGCACGGGCGGGGCGATCTCGATTTCCTGAAAAGGATCGGACTGGATCGCGCGCACTTGTTTGAGCCGGATCAATTCGAGCAGAGCGAGGAAAGTGACGACGATTTCGACCCGGGAAGCCATCCGGGCGAAGAGATCGGAAAAACGGATTGGCTTGCCGGCGGCCATGCTTTGCAGGATCTGCTCGATCTTGTCTGAGACGGTGAAATTTTCGCCAAACATCTCGCGCAGATCTTCCTTCGCATCGATCCGCTTGAGCACGTTCTGGAAGGCGTTGATGAGCTGGAAAATTCCGACCTCGCCGAGATTCAGCGGGGCGGCTTCCGGCACAGTCCCCTCGCCGATGCGGGCGAAGATCCGTTCCTGCTCCAGCTCGCGCACCTGCAATTGCCCGGCCGCTTCCTTGAATTTTTTGTATTCGATCAGCTGCCGGATCAAATCCCAGCGCGGATCGTCTTCCTCCACATCCTCCTCCGGCGGCTGTTGGTCGACCGGGAGCAGGCTGCGGCTTTTCAGATAAATCAAGTTCGCCGCCATGACCACGAACTCGCCCGCGACGTCGATGTTCAGCTCCTTGAAAGCCTGCAGATACTCGAGGTATTGCTGGGTGATTCGCTCCAG
>JALYQE010000018.1 GCA_030855965.1 Verrucomicrobiota bacterium
CTCCTGCTCCTCGGGCAAAAGCAGCTCGGGCTTGATCGCTTCGGCTTCGGTTTTCGCTTCTTCTTCGTGGCCGTTGGCGACGAGGACGGCGACGTGAACGGCCAACGCGCCCGGTGAGGCGGTGTTCGGCGGCACATTCAGGCCGGCATAAACTTCCAGGGCCTTGTCCGCCTTGCCGAGTTTCAGCCGGGCAAGAGCGAGCAGAGTGCGATGCGGCAGGCTCGCAGGCTCGAGTTGAACAAGTCGCTCGGCGATTTGTTCAACGGCTATTAGTTCCTGGTTGTTCGCCACGGCGAATCCGTCCGTAGGCGGATTTGTTGTTGGGGGCGACGATGTCGCAGTTATTGGTTCTTTGTTATTGGTTATGGGGGGAGACTGGGACCCCCCGCCTGCCAGCAGCAGGCGCGTATACGCTTCATCGTTCTGCACCGCGGTGTCGTTAGGCCATTGCTTCAGCATCTCCGCGAGAATGGCGTGGATCAGGCGGGTGTCGCGCTTTTGCTGGGCGAGACGGAGCCGGCCCTGCTGCGCCGCGCGTACGCCCGGGTTTTCACGGGCGATCGTGTGGTAGGCGGTGCCGGCAGTCGCGATCGCGCCGTTCTTTTCTGCGTAGTCAGCCAGGGTGAGAAGTTTTTGCGGATCGCCCGCGGCCGCTTCCAGGGCGCGCCGCCAGTTGTTCTCGCCGGCTGTGATTTCGCCGAGCTGCTGATTGCACCGGGCGAGATACATGTATTCGATCACCGGATCGAGCGGGAAGGTTTCGTTTTGCAGCAGGCGCTTGATCTCGGCCCAGTTCCCGAGCGCGCCGAGCGCGTCCAGCCGTTGCAGGAAAAGGTCGCGGGTCTGCAACGCCTTCGCCAGCGGGATGGTGTCGAGCTCACGCTGGAATTCGCCTTTGCCGTTCAACCAGCGGGCGAGGATGGCGAGCGACTCGTTGTCCGCCGTCTTCCAGGTCTGCGCCGCCTGCGCGATGAGGGTTTCGCGCTGGTCTTGGTCGAGGTGGATCTGCAAATCGATCGCGAGCAATTTCTGCGCGGCGCGGCTGAGCGGGTGCGCCTGCAGCGCCTGGATCACTTCCGTGTCCGGCATGATCGCGGGATCGGAAACGATCTCGTTAGGCGAAGAAAGGGCGTGCTGGGCGAGGACGGTGAGGGCATCGAGCGCGACCGCGCTCTGGCCGCGCGCGATCTTCGTCACGCGGGTCCAGGCAGCGGCCTGCGTCTCGCGGGCGCTGTTCGCGGCCAGTTGGAAAAGCGAAGCCTGAAAAACCTGGCGCTCCGTTGCCTTGGCATCGGCCACCACTTTCGCGAGGTAATCCGACACCTTTTCCGGCGCCCGGTTTTGCGCGGCGAGCTGGGCCGCCAGGAGCCAGTCCGCCGGGCCGGGGCCGCCCTCGCTTTTGCCTGACAATGCCTCGACGGCGCGGCCGGCGATTTCGTTTT
The DNA here is from genome assembly GCA_030855965.1 of Verrucomicrobiota bacterium. GTDB lineage: Bacteria > Verrucomicrobiota > Verrucomicrobiia > Chthoniobacterales > UBA10450 > Palsa-1392. Next base: position 1,443 of record JALYQE010000018.1, read on the forward strand.
CGCCCACTGCCAGCGCGATGGCCGCTTCATCGCGCAGATCCTCGCGGGTGAGCGGTTGTTTTTCCCGCAGCGCTTTCCAAAATCCGAGCCCATCCGGCTGGCGCGTGCGCGAGAGGAGGCGGGCGACGGCGCGAATGGCCTGTGGCTCGCTGGCGCTGAGCTGGTAGGCATTCCGCGCCCTTTTGGACGCTTCATTCCATTCTTCCGCCGCGATGAGGGTGAAAGCCTTGTCCGCCTGCCGCCGGGCCTGCCAGGCCTTGACCGCGCGCCGGGTCGGACGCCCGAGCACGAGGATGAGGACAACGACGAGCGCGAGCGCCAGGCCGATCTTGAGCAGGCGGCGGCGTTTCCGCTGCCGCTGGCGCAGCTCGGGATCGACTAGAGTTTCGTTAGGCACTTTTGAAAAGCTGAAAAGCTGAAACGCTGAAAAACTGAAATTGGTTAGAGAGATTGGGAGAGTTTGAAACCGGAGCGCTGAAAGCTGAAACGCTGGAAAACTGAAATTGGTTAGAGAGATTGGGAGAGTTTGTAACCGGAGCGCTGAAAGCTGAAACCCTGAAATTGGGAAGGCGTGGGCTGTTCGTAGTTCGTTGCCGGTGTGGTGTCAGCATTTCAGCATCTCAGTTTTTCAGATTTTCAGCGTTTGCCTTTACGAGTTCCGGCACGAGCGCCGCGAATCTCGTCCTCGCCTCTTCCGCGCTCAGCGGATGTCTCGAGAGAAGCACGAACTCGACCACCTGCTGGCCGGGATTGCGCATGCCTTTGCGCACCACCTCCCAGCGCTCCGCGATGTTCCAGTGACTGAACGCCAGGGTCTCCGCCTCGCCTCCTGAGCCGGCCCGGACGCGATCCTCGCGCAGGCAGAAAAAGGTCTCGGCGTAGATCGGCCGGCCGCCCGGATCGTTGTGGAGGAAACGGAAATGTTGAAACGGCAGCGCGAGATTTTCGCCCACGGGATACGATTGAATTGCCGGCTGCCCCAGCTGCGTCCAGCCGACCGCGGGCAGACAGATATCGGGCCGATGCGCCCGCGCGCGCAGAACCGTGGCGGTGCCCGGTTCCCAGCGGAAGAAAAAGAGATAGGCCTGCCCGATCCGGCTGGGCAGGGGAGCACCGTCTTCCGGCCTAACGCCTAACGGAATCTTCCAGGTCGCCTGCCGGCCGTCGTCGTAGCGCAGCATCTCCCGGGTGTGATCGTCGATCGGAACTTCCTTGAATCCGGACGCGTCCTCCGGCCATTGCACCGTCCAGGCCCGGCCCGGGACGAGTTTGCTCTCGTGCCAGCGATACCAGGCGGAGACTGCGCCTTCGGCGCAAAGTAGAAAGGCGAAAGTAGAAAGTAGAAAGTAGAAAGAGGGAATTCGAAAGGTAGCGGACGGAGAAGGCGGCGGTCGCGAATCGTTTTCTACTTTAGCCTTTCTAATTTCTAATTTTGTGGCGAGGGCAATCGTCCCGAGAAAGACCGCACCGACAATCGCGTAGCCGGCGATGTCGTGCCACTCCTCGACCGCGGCGAGATTTTTGGTCGCGGCGATCCAGACCAGGAAAAGAGCGCGTCCGAAATTTGCCACGAGCGCGATCCCGAGCGCAGTGGCGACGAGCGCGACCCGGCGCGCAACCGTCAGGCGCTTCAGTTCGCCAAAGAGGAGCCCGATCATGAGCGAGGTCTGGAGCGAGCGCACTCCGCTGCACGCTTCGCTCACGCCGACGACGCCGTTGTTTACGCGGATGAGGTTGCCTTCGAGCTGCGCCGGGATGCCGAAAAGGGTCAGCGTTTCGGTGGCGACCGAAGCCACGATCCGCATCAGCCATTGCACCAACGGGGCCTCGATCGGCGTCAGCCACGGGACCGCCACAAGGATGAAACAAACCGGGAAAGCAAAATGCCGCACTGCCGCTTTCCCCCTCCAATAACCGATAACCAACAACGTCAAACCCACGACCAAGAGGGCGTGCGCCCAGCTCAGCGGCCGCCAGTCCGGGTTGGCATACTGGAAGAGGCGGATGGGCAGCAATGCTGCCAAAAGTAGAAAGGCTAAAGTAGAAAGTAGAAAGTATGGAGGCGAAGCGCTGGCGTCGTTTTCTCCTTTCTCCTTTCTACTTTCTACTTTTCCCCAGTCTTCGAAGCGCAACCAGAGGAGGAAGGCGGCGAAGAAGGGGACGAACCAGCCGTAGCTGTATTGCTCGTTCGACGACCACTCCAGGCTCAGGTTGCGGCAGAGGATGAACCAGAGCAGACCGAGCGTGGCAAAAAGGAGCACCGCAG
>JALYQE010000020.1 GCA_030855965.1 Verrucomicrobiota bacterium
CGGCCGAATTCCTGTTCCACCTGAGCGGCGGCCTTCTTGACGCTCGCCGGATCGCTCACGTCGAGCTCAACGAAATGCGCGTCGATTCCTTCCCGGGCCAATTCCCCGGCCGCTGCCTTTCCTTTCGAAATGTCCCGCGCCCCGACGAGCACGGTGATGTTTTTCTGGCCCAGCTGGCGGGCCGTCTCCAAGCCGATGCCCTTGTTCGCGCCGGTAATGAGTGCGGTTTTTTTGTCGTTCATTGTGGTTTCTCCGGTTTCGTTAGGCTGAGGGGATCATTTCGCGAACCTTGAGGTGCGCGAGGGTGGGAAAGAAGAGCGACGGAAACGGCGTCGACCAGGAGGCTTCCTTCGCTTCCTGCACCGCGCGGGCGATCAATTCGCGCGCACCCGGGCAGGTCGCCTCGTACTGAGTTTGGATCGCCCTTTCCAGGCGGGCGATTCCACGCTTCAGCTTCCGGCAGTATTCAGTCGGGGCGTTTTTTGGCTCCTGGCAGGGTCTGGTGTTGAGGGTGGTATTCATAAGGTTTAGGTATTCTACTTGACTAGTCATCTGCAAAAGTTGCAGGTCGCTATTGTATAAGAAAATCGATCGTTCATTTCACCGCCTCTGCGGCGGGAGCGCCGAGCAGTTCCAAAGCGCCCGCGGCCAAGCGTTGCAACGGAGCCACATCGTTCTGAATCCGGGCCTGCACCAGGCTGCCTTGAAAGAACGCGATCAGCATCTGCGCCTTCGCCTGCGCGTCCGGAGCCGAGATTAAACCCTGGGCGTGCGCGTCGCGGATAGCGGACTCGAAATAAGTTGCGTTGCGCGCGAGAATTTTGTGCACCTGGTCGCCGATCGCGCGATCCTGCGTCCCGATCTCGCATCCCAGGGTGCAGTAGGGACAACCCAGCACGGCGCCGCATTCGCCGTACGCCTTGGTCTGGCCCTCGTAGACATGCTCAAAATAACTCCGGAGACGCTCGAGCGGCGGAACCGAAGCTGAAAAAATTTCGTCCATCCGCACTTTCTTGCGCTTCCAATCCGCCTCCAACGCTTTCACCGCGAGCTCGGATTTCGATTCGAAGAAATGATAAAAGCTGCCCTTCTTCGCGCCCGCTTTCTCGCAGATGGCGTCGACCGATGTGGAGCCATAACTGTGCTCCCAGATCAAATCCATCGCCGCGTTCATCAAACGCTCTTCGGCGTCGGTTTGTCTCGCCATGGTGATAACCTGCCTGTAGTTTACTAATCAGTCAACTATTTTTTGGACCTGCATTTCTCGCCAACACCGCGCTAGCCGACGTCGCCATCAGCAGGGGCAAGGCGAAAAGCGCGAAGATCGGGAGCAGTTTCGTAGGCGAAATTGGACTGTTTTCAATGATGAAGAATTTTTCTAGTTCTGTCAGTACGCCGGCCGGGGGCGAGACCCAGGTAGTAACCGAATTGTTCTTTTCCAGCGCAGGTGACTCGGCGCGCGCGTAGTTTAGATTCCAAGAACGCATGAACACGATCCGCGGAATCAAATTGCGCTGGCTGCACGAAACGCTCGGAGACGTCACCTACCAGATGACCCGGGTCCAGCTCGCGCCGCCCGGGCCGTATCGCTGGCGTCCGGCGATCAACGCCTTCCAGTGCGCCAAGGGCCTGCGCATCTGCGTCGATCTCGCGGGGATCGATCGCTCCGAAGTGAACCTGACTGTCGAGCCGCGGCGTATCTCTATTCGCGGCACCCGCCCCGCGCCGGAACCGACTGATGCGGAAGGCCGGGCCGTGCAAATGATCGCCTTTGAAATTGATTACGGCCCCTTTGAACGAATCGTCGAGTTGCCCATCCCGGTGGACGTGGAGGAGGCAAAAGCCGAGCAGCGCAAGGGCTTCCTTTGGATCGACCTGCCCTTTCAGAAATGAACGAACAACCTTTCAGCGCCCTGCAGGGAACAGGCGAAACTTCGCCATCGGTGAGCGATGCGCTCAAGAATGGTGGCGCGGATACGACGACGCGGGCGATTCCGAAGACGCTCGCGATTTTGCCCGTGCGCGGGTTTGTGGTCTTTCCGCGGACAGTTTCGCCGCTCAATGTCCAGCGCGCGGCTTCGATCCAATTGTTGAACGAGACCTTGCCGCAGAACAAAATCATCGGGCTCGTCACCCAGCGCGATGAGGCCACGGAAGACCCGGGCGAGGCAGATCTGTATCAGGTCGGCACGGCGGTGATGGTGTTGAAGCTTCTCCGCCAGGCGGATAGTCACGTCGTGGTCATCGCGCAGGGTTTGCGCCGCTTTAAGATTCGCAAAATCGTCCAGACCACGCCGTTCATGCGCGCGGAAGTGGAGGTCATCGAGACCTTGCCGGCGCCGACGACGAAAGAATTTGAAGCCGAGTTTCGCAACCTGCGCGACTCCGCGGGCAAGCTTCTGGAGTTAACGCCCGACGTCCCGGAACAGGCGCGCGCCATCGTGCTCGGGATCGAGGGCGCGGAAGAATTGACCGATTTTCTGGCGCCAAACTTGAACCTCGATCTCGCGCAAAAGCAGGCCCTGCTCGAGGAAAGCGATCTCGAGAAACGAATGCGCTCCGTGCAGGCGAGTATTTCGTCGCAGCTCGAGATCGCGCAGATCCAGCAGAAGTTGCAGCAAGACGTGCAGTCGCAATTTTCCGACGCGCAACGCCGCGCCTATCTCCGCGAGCAGGTGAAAGCGATCCAGCGCGAACTGGGCGAAGCCGATTCCGGCGCGGAAGAGCAGCGCGCGCAGTTGCGCGAGAAACTGGACGAAGCGAAGCCGCCCGAAGAAGTGATGAAACAGGCCGAACGCGAATTGAAGCGGCTCGATTTCATCCCGCAGGCCAGCCCGGATTATTCCGTCATCGTCACCTACATCGAGACGATCGCGGAATTGCCCTGGACGAAGTTGAGCGACGACAATCTCGATCTCGACAAGGCGCAGGAAATTCTCGATCGCGATCACTACGATCTCGAGAAGGTGAAACGGCGGCTGATCGAATACCTCGCCGTGCGCAAACTCAATCCGAATGGGCACGGCCCGATCTTGTGTTTTCTCGGACCGCCCGGAGTCGGCAAGACGAGCCTCGGCCAATCGATCGCCGACGCGCTCGGGAGAAAATTCGTGCGGATGAGCCTCGGCGGAATTCGCGACGAAGCAGAGATCCGCGGCCATCGCCGCACCTACATCGGCTCCATGCCGGGGCGGATCATCCAGGAACTGCGCCGCGCCGGAACGCGCAACCCGGTCATGATGCTGGACGAGATCGACAAACTTGGAACCGATTTCCGCGGCGACCCGGCGAGCGCGCTCCTCGAAGTGCTCGATCCGCGGCAGAATTTCGCCTTCGTCGATCGTTATCTCGACGTCCCGTTCGATCTTTCCCAGGTCATTTTTATCGCGACCGCGAATTACATCGAAGGCGTGCCCGAACCGATGCGCGACCGGATGGAGATCATCAATCTCGCCGGCTACACCGGGCGCGAGAAACTGGAAATCGCGCGGCGCTATCTCGTTAGGCGCCAGCTCGAGGAGAACGGGCTCAAGCCCGAGCAATGCGAATGGGAGGAGGCCGCGCTCGTGAGCGTGATCGACAGCTACACCCACGAGGCCGGCGTGCGCGAACTCGAGCGCCAGCTCGGCGCGGTCATCCGCGGCGTCGCGGCCCGGGTCGCGCGCGGCCAGACCGAGCACGTCAAGGTCACGCCCGAGCTGGTGAGCGAAATGCTCGGGCCGGTCCGCTACATTCACGACACGAAATTGACCGCGAACAAACCGGGCATCGTGACCGGGCTCGCCTACACGCCGGTCGGCGGCGAAGTGCTGCACATCGAGGCGACGCGATTTCCGGGGAAAGGCAACATCACCCTCACCGGCCAGATCGGGAACGTGATGAAAGAATCGATGCAGGCCGCGCTTTCGTTAGTCCGGAGCCGCGATGGGCACGCCGGCGTGACGCCGAAGGATTTTGGCGAAACCGATATTCACGTTCATGTCCCGGCCGGGGCCGTGCCGAAGGACGGGCCTTCCGCCGGAGTGGCGATGTTCACCGCGCTGGCCTCCCTTTTCAGTGACACGCCGGTGCGCTCGGATGTCGCGATGACGGGCGAGATTACCCTCCGTGGCCTGGTTCTGCCGATCGGCGGCCTGAAGGAGAAAAGCCTGGCCGCGATGCGCGCCGGGATCACCACCGTCATTATCCCGAAGCTGAACGAAAAGGACCTGGTCGACATTCCGGAAGAGGCGAAGGAGAAAATCCAATTCGTCCCGGTGGAAACGGTTGACGAGGTGTTGCAGACCGCCCTCGAGCAGCCGCCCTCGCCCTACGAAGGTTAGGCTTTCTGCTTGCGATTCGGGTGCCGGCATCGCGACACTGGCCCCATGCGCAGGCTGAAGTTGACGTTAGGCGTGCTGATGATTGCGGCCCTTTTCGTCCCCCTGAGCGAGTGCTCGCACGGGAAGAAACCGGATGCGCCACCGCCGCCGAAACCGCTCGCGCAAAAGATTTTTCCGCGGAGCGATGCCCACACTGATTACGACTATGGTGCCCTGCGCCTCGCTCTTTCGCATAACGGCCATTTTGCCTTTGCCTGGCCCTTAACGTCGCGTTATGCAACCGGCTGGTGGCCGGTAAACGCTACGCCTGGATTTTCTTCGCACTCGAATTGCTGCTCGGCGCGGCGACCATTTATTGGGTTTACGCCGTGACCGAAGCTGGCACACGCCTATGGGGCGCATACTTCGTTTTTGCCCTCACACTCGCTTACACAATTGCGGCGCTGATGGATTTTGCGGCCAGTTGTCAGACAAAGGTTTTTCAGATGGGCGGTGCGTGAGGTGCCGCCCGCGTCGGACTGCCACGAGAGACGGGGCCTAATCCTGTCATCCCGATCCGGCGCAGCGCCGAGAGGGACCTCCCAACTGAAATCCGCGCTTCCTCCCAAACGCCGAGAGTCTGTTGAAGGCGCCACGGCCCCTCGTTGTCCCCCGCCCCCGAAGGTCTTCCCCCGGACCCAATTAAAAATCTTGTCGGGCGAGGGCGGCGCGCTAAGATTGCGGTCCCGAATGGAGAATCGCGACCGGCTGAAGCCGGCTACGATGCGCCAAAGGATGCATAACGACATTAATATCCCAGCCGCCGATCAGTCCGAGAACCGGATGGTCGCTTTCCATGAATCACCACCGTGCCCGCAGTCGTTAGGCGCGGTTTTTCTATGAATGACAATCCCGCTGATCTTAGTCTGAGCAATTTCCTCGCCGGTGAAGGGCGCGACCCACTTCAGGCGCCCCCCAGTTTCACCCGCTGGATGGAGGCCGGGGCGTGGGCGGTGGAACTGTACGAGCCGGAAATGCGCTCGGCCGCTGAAGCCCGCACCACCATCACCTACGCCGGGAAGCCGCAGCCGGTGATCAACCTTTGTTCCTACAACTACCTTGGCCTGGCCAATCATCCCGAGGTCATCGCCGCGGCGCACGATGCCCTCACGACTCACGGACTCGGGGCCTGCGGCTCGCCCATGCTCTCCGGCATGACCGATCTCCATCGCGAACTGGAGCGCAAACTCGCGCAATATCTCGGGCGCGAGGACGCGATGCTTTTCAACAGCGGCTTCGGCGGCGCGCTGGGCACGATCTCGGGCCTGCTGCGCAAGACGGACGTCGCGGTCCTCGACAACCGTTCTCACCTCAGTTTGCGCGATGGCGCGACTCTTTCGCGCTGCCGCACGGAGAAATTCGAGCATAACGACCCGGCCGCGCTCGCGGCGTCGTTAGGCCGGCACGCCGGAAAACGTCAGCTGGTCGTGATCGAGGGCATTTATTCGATGGATGGAGACTTCGGAAATCTGGAGGCACTGATCGATGTCGCCGAGGCCCACGGCGCGAGTGTCTTCATCGACGAGGCGCATTCCATTCTCGCCACCGGCGAACACGGGCGCGGCGCGGCAGAGAAGTTCGGCGTCGAGGATCGCATTCCCCTTACCTACGGCACCTTTTCCAAAGCCTTCGGCGCGCTCGGCGGCTTCGTTGCCGGCTCACGCGAGACCCTGCAATACCTGCGCTTCTACGCGCACCCTTACGTTTATTCCTGCGCGCTTCCGCCCGTCGTGGTCGCGGCGATTCTCAAGGCGCTCGAGATCGGCATGAGCCAGCCGGACCTCCGGACCCGGCTGTGGGAGAATGCCGACTATTTCCGCGGACAACTCCAGGGACTCGGGATCGACACCGGAAATTCCAATACTTACGTCATGCCGATCGTGATCGGCGATCGCGAGCGGATGTACCGGGCCGGGCACGAGCTGCGCAGCCGAGGACTCTGGGTCGCGCCGGTGGATTATCCGGCAGTGCCGCAGGATCGAATTTGTTTTCGGGCCTGCGTGACGGCGTTGCACACCCGCGCCGATTTGGACGAGGCGCTCAACATCATCGAGGACACGCTCGTCCCCGGTTTGGTTGCGCAAAACGCCTAACGGGCGCGCGTATTTTTCCCAGATGCCGGCCGGGAGGGAGCCAGTTTCGGCCGTGGAGGCGAGCTACAAGGCGCGGGATGTCGAGGCCTACATCGACCTCTATTTTTATCGCAAGCTCGGCTACCAACTCGCGCTGATTTTTGCCCGGCTCCGGATGACGCCGGCGCAGGTCACCCTTCTCGGAGCGACCCTCGGGATCGCGGCCGGGCATCTTTATTTCTACCGTGATCTACGCTGGAATCTGCTCGGGATGTTGCTGCACGTTCTCTGCAACGCCTTCGACAATGCCGACGGCCAGCTCGCCCGCCTCACGAAACAGGGCAGCCGCGCCGGGCGGGCGCTCGACGGCCTGGCCGATAACCTGGTCTTCGTCAGCGTCTACGCCCATCTCTGCCTGCGCTACACCAGCGGCGGCGGATCGCACTTTGTCTGGCTGCTGGCGCTGGCGGCGGGCGCCAGTCATTCGATGCAAAGCGCCGCCGGCGATTATCTCCGCAACGCCTACCTTTACTTTGCCGAAGGCCGGGGCCGCGCGGAACTGGACGCCTCCGAGGCGCTGCAAGCGGACTTTGATCGTTTGCGCTGGAGAGAACAGCCGGTGAAGAAATTCCTCCACCGGCTGTATTTGAACTACACCCGGCAACAGGAGTGGCTCGTGCCTTGCCTCGATGAATTGAAGCGCTTCGCCACTCCGCCTAACGACCTCGCAATCGCGAACGCCTACCGAAGCGCGAGTCGTCCCTTGATCAAGTGGACCAATCTTCTCGCGACCAACCCGCGCATGATCCTGCTCTTCGCCCTGCTCTTTCTCGGTCAGCCGGCCTGGTATTTCGTGGCCGAGCTCACTCTCTTTAATCTGGTTTTCCTCTACCTGCTGCGACAGGAGAATGCCATTTGCCGGCGCCTGCTCGCCGTCTCCCGGACGTGAAACCGATCGAAGTCTCCCAGGTCACGACCCGCGCGGATCGTGACGCCTTCATCCAGTTTTCGTGGCAAATTTATCGCGACGATCCGGCCTGGGTGCCGCCGCTTGTGCTCGAGCGAAAGGAATTCCTCGATCGCAAAAAACATCCATTCTACGAGCACGGCGACGCCGCGCTCTTCCTCGCCCGCAGGGGCGGGAAAACAGTCGGCCGCATGATGGCGAGCGACGATCCCAACTACAACGCGCTCCACCAAAGCAACGTCGGCTGCTTTGGCCTCTTCGAATCGATCAACGATCCCGCGGTCGCGACGGCCTTGTTTGAGGCCGCCTCTGCTTGGCTCCGGGCCAAAGGCCGGACGGAGGTCATGGGGCCGATCGATTATTCAACCAATTACGTCTGCGGCTTGCTGGTCGAGGGCTTTGAATTTCCGCCGACCCTCCTGACCGCGCACAACCCGCCTTACTACGCCGCCCTCATCGAAGGACTCGGCTTCAGCAAGACGATGGATTTCTATGCCTGGTGGTTCGCGCAACCGGAGCGAGCTGCGGCGCGGTTGCGTCGCCTCGCCGGAACGCTCGAGAAACGGCATTCGATCACGATCCGGCCCGGTGATTTGAAAAACCTCCGGGAAGAGGGTCGCCGGCTGCGCGAGATCTACAACGAAGCCTGGAAAGACAATTGGGGCTTCGTCCCGTTTACCGAGAGCGAGTTCGACTTCATGACCAAGGAGTTGAAACAACTCATCGTGCCCGAGTTCACCCTCTTCGCGGAGGTGGCCGGCGAGCCGGCTGGTTTCATCCTCTGCGTGCCGGACATCAACGTTGCGTTTAAGAAAATCAACGGCCGCCTAACGAGTTATGGAATCCCGATTGGTCTGGCGAAATTGCTTTATCACAAAAGCCGCATCCGGACCGCGCGCCTCATTGCTCTCGGGGTGAAGCCGAAATATCGCCGCGGCGGGATCGCGGAAATGCTCGTCCTGCGCATCATCGAGGACGCGATGATCAAGCGCGGTTTTACCGGCGAGCTGAGCATGACGCTGGAAAACAATCACCTCATCAATCGCTTCCTCGCCGCGATCGGGGCGAAGAAATATAAAACTTACCGAATCTACCGCCGACTCCTGTAGACGCCTCCCTGTGGGAGGCGCGGACATCGGCTTGGCTCGAAGGAAGGTGTTTCAGTGATGGCGACCCCCGCCGCCCTGCGCAGAGCGAAGCGCCTACAATGCTGGCGCGAAATCGCGAATCCGCGCGGCCCGGGCACCCTGCATTCTGGAGAAGCGGCTTCCGACCATCCCCGCCACTTCCCGGCCGACATACTGGA
>JALYQE010000044.1 GCA_030855965.1 Verrucomicrobiota bacterium
TCGCCGGACGCGGCGGCCTGAACCTGACCCACAGCGAGCCGGTGGAGAATTTTCCCGCTCGTTACCGCACGGAAGAAGAGCGCTGGCGCGATTTGCTGGCGGACTTTGGCCCCGACGCGCTGCGGGCCTGGGCGGAGGAGTTGGCGGTCGAGACGTATGTCGGGACGAGCAGACGCGTCTTTCCGCGCGGGCAGAAAGCGGCAGTGCTGCTGCGCGCCTGGCTCCAGCGGCTGCGGGAGGCGGGGGTAGAGTTCAAGACTGGTGCCCGCTTGGCCGGCCTAACGAACGCAGGTGAATCCTGGTGTCTCGATTTCGAAAATGGAGAACGCCTGCTCGCGCGGGCCGTGGTCCTGGCTTTGGGCGGCGCTTCCTGGCCCGAGACCGGCTCGGATGGGACCTGGCCTGCTCTGCTCGCCGCGCACGGCATTGAGAGGGCGCCTTTTGTCGCGGCCAATTGCGGTTGGAATGTGAACTGGCCCTCCGCGGTCCGGGAACGCGCCGAGGGTTTGCCGCTCAAGAATCTCAATGTCAGCGCGGGCGGCGAAACGGTTTCGGGCGAGCTCCTGATTACGCGCAACGGCCTGGAAGGCGGCGCCATTTATCGGCTCGGTCCGCTGCTGCGAGCAATGAACCAGCCCGAACTGCGGATCGATTTCAAACCGCAAGTGACCGCGGAAGTTCTTCTGGAACGCGCCGCCCAGTTGCGCGCGCCTAACGAATGGTTCCGCGCCTGGAAGTTGAGTCCGGGTGCGCTCGCCCTGCTCGAAAGCTATTTCCCGGAAGACTGCCTCGAGCGCGAGAAGGCAATCTCGCGTCTGAAGGATTTCCCCCTGCCATTGGGAGGCCCGCGGCCGATCGCCGAAGCGATCTCCACCGCGGGCGGGGTCATGTGGCAGGAATTGGATCAGCAACTCATGCTGCGCAAAATGCCCGGCGTCTTTCTCGCCGGCGAAATGATCGACTGGGAAGCGCCCACCGGCGGCTACCTCCTTCAAGGCTGCTTCTCCACCGGCACCCGGGCCGGCCAGGCTGCAGCCAAATATGTAAACGCCTGAGCGGTTAGCTCATCCAACGCTTCCACTGCTTGCGCAGCGGCTTGACGTATTCGTCCACGTCCACTTCTTTCACCCGGTCAAAACCGCCCCTGACCGCTTCGGCCGAGTCCGCGTAGCCGCGTTTGGCGCCCTTGATCAGGCCCGGCAGAAAAGCCGGTGAAATGGTGCTCCAATCGATCTCGCGCAGGGCGCGTTTGACCGAAAGGGTGGGTTCGGGCCGTGAGGAGTAGCGAATAGCCAGGCCAATCGCAAGTCCGAGGGCGAGGGCGCCGAGCACGGTCGGGACCGGATTTTCGCGGAGGAAAAACTCCGTCCGTTCGCGCACGACGACGGCCTTCTGGCGGGTCTGGTCCCAGGTATCGGAGGCGGCGCTGGAAAATTTCCGTGCCCCTTCCGACATGCGGCTCTGGGCGCCTTGGCCGGTGGACTGGCTGCCAAACTCTGTTTCAGACATCGGATCGTTCTCCGTAAAATTGTCTCCGTTCGGATTATTCATATCTTATCTTCGCACATCGTGGTCATTTTGCGTCCTTCGATTCGCATTTCCTGCGAGCGACCGCGTCCGATAGCCCGGTGAGGAACGAAGCAAAGAGAAAGCAGCAACAGGAGGGCAACATCATGGCTAACGAAGAGAAAAAATCGATCGACCTGACGGCCGAGAAAAAATACTGGCAGGAGCATCACGGATCTCAGCCGCACGCGGCCGAGGGAACTACTTACGAGCATTTCGCGCCGGCCTATCGCGTCGGGGCCGAGGCGGCCGCCAAGCATCCGGGGAAAGATTTCCACGAGATCGAGGACGACATCGCGCTGGACTACGAAAAACACCAGAGCGGTTCGGCCTTGCCCTGGGACCGTGTCCGGGGCGCCTCGAAAGCCGCCTGGTCGAAGGTGAGCGGGCTAAATTCGCCCCGCGATCCCTCCCGCGGCATGCGCGGCAGCATTTGATTCATGCCGTGGCGTGGCTGCCGCTTGTGCGGCAGCTAGCGCCACTGGTGTTTTGGATATTTGCGCTGCAGTTCGGCTTTGACCTTCGGATAACTCTCCCGCCAGAAAGTGGCCAGGTCGTCGGTGATCTGGATTGGACGATGATTTGGCGCGAGCACCTCGATGCGCAACGGCAGCCGGGCCGGACCGATGGCCAGGCCATTAGTCACCCCATAAAGATCCTGGATCCGCGCCGCGACCGTCGGGGGTTTATCGGCTCCGTAGACAATTTTCGCCGTTCGATCGTTAGGTAACTTGATCCGCTCCGGCGCGAGTTGGTCGAGCATTTCACGTTGCGTGGCGCTGAGCCACGATTTCAGGACCGGCCCGACCGGGCGCTCCTTGATTTCTTTGTAACTCGTCGCGCCCTGGCAGACCTGTTCGATCAGGAGCGCGCGATCCGAGTCCTCGATCGGCGGCAGCTCCAGTTCGGGAAAAGTCCTGGCGGCAAAGTTGAGCCGGGCGATCCACTGCTCGACCGCGTGGTCCCATTTCTTGAGCGGACAATTTCCCGCGATCACCTCCCGCGCGAGCAAGGCGGCCGCCTCCGCCGCCGGAACGCGATCGGTTTTCTTCTCCGTCAAAACCAAATCGTGAAAAACGATCACCGTTCGTCCCACCACCCGGCGCGAGGAGCTGTCGAAAGTCACCTCCGTCCTTTCCTGGACCGCCTCGGGGAAAAACTCCTGCAGCCATTCCATCTTGATTGCGGTCGCGAGGGTGAGAAGCACCTGGCGCTCGCCGTCACTCGATTCGATCTCGCGAATTTCCGAGGCGGTGAGGAGCCGGGCGCGATGGACGACGCTTTCTCGCGCCAGCACGCCGCGGCGGTTGTGCACCAGGGCGCAGCGGAGCGTGCCCTCGTCGAACCGCACCGCGACCTGGTCGGGAAACCCGGCGAGAACGCAGCGCGCTATCGAACCGGGCTCGGCTTCACGCTCCGCGATATCGAGTCCCTCGGCTTTCGCGATGGAGAGGAATTGTTCCCAAAGCTGGCTTGCCTCGCGCGCCGCTCCGGCGTTCACTCCGAGACCCGCACAACGGCGCGGATCGAAGTTGTTCTTCTCCGCGAAACGAAAAGCCCGCAGAAGAATGAAAAGGTCGGATTCATCTTCGCCGCCGAGAAAATCTTCGCGCTCGTCGCGCATTTGTTTTCCATCCGCGCGCCGGAGGAGGTTGCGGCCCTGGGTCAGGGCGGCGATCAGCGCAATCCCGCGGACGCACTTCTGCTCCTGGGCCGCGAGCAGCATCCGGGCATAGCGCGGGTGCACCGGGAAAGCGAGCATGCGCCGGCCTAACGAGGTTAGCTTTCCAGCGGCAATCGCACCGAGGTCGGTCAGGAGATGTTCGGCGTTTTCGAGCGCTTTTGGATCGGGCGGCTCGAGCCAGCGGAAACCCGCGATGTCCTCGATCCCGCTCGCTTTTAAGGTCAGCACCACTTCCGCGAGATCGAGCCGTTTCACTTCCGGCAGTTCCTGCGCCGCGCGTTCCAGATGTTCGCTCTCCGTCCAAAGCCGCAGGCAATGTCCGGGCGCGGTCCGGCCGGCACGGCCAGCGCGCTGATCGGCCGAGGCGCGGCTGATTTTCTCGATGAAAAGAGTGTTGATCCCGCGCCGCGGGTCGAAGCGCGCGATTCGCGCCAGCCCGCTGTCGATCACGACCCGCACGCCGTCGATTGTCAGGGAAGTTTCCGCCACGTTTGTGGCCACGATCACTTTGCGTTTGGCGGAAGGCGCGAGGGCGGCATCCTGTTCCGCCGGCGGCAGCTCGCTGTAGAGCGGCAGGGCGATAAAACGGTCGCTCACCCGCGAAGCGCGCAATGCGGCTATCGTCCTCGTGATTTCATATTTTCCCGGCATGAAAATGAGGACATCGCCTTCCGTCTGTGCGGCGAGACGCTCGAGCTCGTCTGCGGCCAGGTCCGAAATCGGATAATTTTCGCCCCGGACCGGTTTCGTTAGGTATGCGATCGCGACCGGATGCATCCGTCCGCTCGAAGTGAGGATCGGGCAGGGCGCGAGATATTTTTCCAGCTTGTCGGACTCGAGCGTGGCCGACATGACGACGAGTTTGAGATCGGGGCGCGTCGTTTCCTGCAGCTGCAAGGTGCGCGCGAGCGTGATGTCGCCGTAGAGATGGCGCTCGTGGAATTCATCGAAAAGAATCGCCGCCACGCCGTGCAATTCCGGATCCTGGAGAAGCTGACGAAGCAAAATTCCCTCGGTCACGAATCGGATGCGGGTCTGGCGCGAGGCCACTTTTTCAAAACGAATCTGGTAGCCGACTTCGTCGCCGAGCCGTCCCTTGCGTTCCACCGCGACGCGGCGCGCGAGCATGCGGGTGGCGAGCCGGCGCGGTTGCAGAACGACAACTTCGCCCTCGCCGAGCAGGTCGCGGTCGAGGAGCATCTGCGGAACCTGGGTGGATTTCCCCGAGCCGGTCGGCGCCTGCAGGATCAGGCGCGGACGAGCGTCGAGCGATCGCACGATCTCGTCCTCGAGTTCGTAGATCGGAAGATCGCGTGGCGTCATGCGGACGCGGCTTGAAAATCCGTCGCGAACGCTTCCACGCCGGCGGCGGTCGTCGACCACGAGCACATCAAGCGATAGACATCCGGTTCCAGGAATTTGTAGAAATGCCAGCCGCGCGCCTGCATCTTCTCCGCGATGTCGTTAGGCAGGTGGAGGAAGAGCGCGTTCGCCTCGCGCGGAAAAGCGAGCCGGCCGCCCGCGGCGCAAAGTTTTTCCTCGAGCAAACGGGCCATTTCATTGGCCTGGCGCGCGTTTTTCAACCAAACGTCATTCGCTAGCAGACCGGTCCAGGGCGCGGCGAGGAAGCGCGTCTTCGAGGCCAGTTGCCCGCCTTGTTTTGCCCGGTAATCGAACTCCCGCGCCAGCGTGCGATCGAAAAAGACCACCAGCTCGCCCGCGGCGAGGCCGTTCTTGGTTCCACCGAAGGAGAGGACCTGCACCCCGCGTTCCCAGGTGATTTCCCGGGGCGCGCAGCCTAACGACGCCACGGCATTGGCGAAGCGCGCGCCGTCCATGTGAAGGAAGAGCGAGTGCTCCAAGGCCAGCGCCGCCACCGCCTCCATCTCGTCCGGCGAATAGACCGTTCCCATTTCCGTGGCCTGGGTGAGACTGAGGGCGCGCACCTTGGTCGAGTGCACGTCACGATGCTGGGCGAGGACCGCGGCGGCTAACGCGAGGTCGATCTTTCCGTTCTTCCCGCCAATCGGCAGCAGCTTGGCGCCGCCGGAGAAAAATTCGGGCGCGCCGCACTCGTCCGTCTCGATGTGCGCGCGCTCGTGACAAAGCACGCTATGAAAAGGCTGACAAAGCTGGGC
>JALYQE010000060.1 GCA_030855965.1 Verrucomicrobiota bacterium
GGTTGCAGGTCAACTCGCTCGATACCATCCCCGCCTATCTCGAATTCCTTCGCACTCATCCAGACGAAGTGCCCGCCCTCCTGCGCGATCTGCTCATTTGCGTGACCCATTTCTTCCGCGACCAGGAGGCCTTCACCGCCCTCGAGCAACACATCCCGCAGCTCTTCGCCGGGAAGAAGGCCCGCGACCAGGTGCGCGTCTGGGTGCCGGCTTGCGCGACCGGTGAAGAGGCTTACTCGATCGCGATCCTTTTGAGCGAACACGCCAGCCGGCTCGACGATCCGCCCTCGATACAAATCTTCGCCACCGATCTGGAAGAGGAAGCGATTCGCGCCGCGCGCGAGGGCGTTTACCCGGAGACGATCGAAGCCGATGTTTCGCGCGAGCGGTTGCGCCGTTTTTTCCAGGAGGTGCAGGGCCGCTACCGGGTGCGCAAGGAAGTGCGCGAACTGATCCTCTTCGCCGAGCACGATCTCCTGCGCGACTCGCCGTTTTCGCGGCTCGATCTCGTCTCCTGCCGCAACCTTCTCATTTATCTGAAGCCCGAGGCGCAACAGCGCGTGCTCGATATTTTTCACTTCGCCCTCCGGCCCGGCGCGCTCCTTCTCCTGGGCAACTCGGAGAACGTCGATGGCGCGGGCAAGAGTCTTTTCGTGACCCTCGATCGACGCCAGCGGCTTTTCACCCGCCGAAGCACGCCGCGCTCGCCCATGGTGCATCTGCTCGGCACCCCGCGCGCGCAGCGCTCCGCGCGCGAGACTGTCCTGCCGCGGTTGATTGACTCCACCGGCGTCGCCCACAGGGCGACGGCTACAGAGGCGGCGCCGGAGCTGACGGTGAGCCAGCAGCGGCAGCAGTCGTTAGGCGGATTGCACCTCGGCCTGCTCGAGCAATACGCGCCGCCCTCCGTGGTGGTGGATGAAAATTACGACATCCTCCACATCTCCGCGCGGGCTGGCGAATTCCTTCTCCTCCCGGGCGGCGAGCCTTCCGCGAATCTCCTCAAGCTGGTGGACGAATCGCTCCGGCTCGATCTGCGCACCGCGCTTTTCCGCGCCGCGCAGGAAGGGGAAAATGTCACCGTCCCGCGGCTGCGCCTCACACGCGACGGCCAGCTTCGTTTCGTCGATCTCCATGTCCGGCCCGCCCCAGGCGATTCGGTCGAGAAATTTTTCCTCGTCCTCTTCGAAGAAAAACCGGCCACCTCGGAAGAGCAGAGCGCGCCGCCCGGCGCCCCGGCGCACGATCCGGCGGCGCATCATTTGGAAGAGGAGCTAGGCCAACTGCGCTCGCAGCTCGGCATCACCGTCGAGCAGTACGAAGCCTCCGGCGAAGAGCTGAAAGCCTCGAACGAAGAGCTCCAGGCGATGAACGAAGAACTGCGTTCCGCGAGCGAAGAACTCGAGACGAGCAAGGAGGAACTCCAGTCGATCAACGAAGAGCTCTCGACCGTCAACCACGAGCTCAAAAGCACCCTCGACGAACTCGGCCGCACCCACAGCGACCTGCAAAACCTGATGGCCTCGACCGACATCGGCTCCGTCTTCCTCGATCGCGAATTGCGCATCAAACGCTACACCCCGCGGGTGCAGGAATTGTTCAACATGATCCCGACCGATCTCGGCCGGCCGCTCTCCGACATCACGAGCCAACTCAACTACCCCGAGCTGATGGAAGACGCCGAGCGGGTGCTGAGCGACCTGAGCAAAGTCGAGCGCGAAGTGAAAAAGCGCGACAACGGCTGGTTCCTCGCCCGGCTCTCGCCCTACCGAGCGCTTGACCATAAAATCAATGGCGTGGTCGTGAGTTTTATCGACATCACCGAGCGCCGCGCCGCCCGCGAAGCGGTGCGCGAGAGCGAAGAGCAATTCCGCCGCGCCATCCAGGATGCGCCCATCCCCGTCATCATGCACGCTGAGGATGGCCAGGTGCTGCAAATCAGCCGCGCCTGGACGGAGCTGACCGGCTACACCGCGGAAGAGATTCCGACTTTCGAGGCCTGGGTCAACCAGGCCTACGGAGCCGGCGGAGAGGAAGTGCGCCGCCGGATGGAGCGCCTCTTCCACAACGAGACGCCGATGGTGGACGTCGAGTTTGAAATCCGCACCCGCGGCGGCGAAAGCCGTTTCTGGTCGCTCAGCGCCTCCTCACCCGGCACGTTGCGCGACGGGCGGCGCTTCGTCATCGGCATGGCGCTCGACATCACCGGGCGCAAACACGGCCAGGAAGCCACCGCGGAATCGGAAAGAAAATATCGCACCCTCTTCGACTCGATCGATGAAGGCTTTTGCATCCTCGAAAAAATTCCGGCCGCAGCGGGCACGCCGTCTGATTATCGCTTCGTGGAAGCGAACCCCGCCTTCGCCATCCAGTCCGGCGTCAGTGAAGTCGTCGGAAAAACCGTCCGGGAGGTGATCCCGGCCGAAGCAGACGAATGGGTCGGCACTTTCGACGCGGTGCTCGAGCGCAGCGAACCGCTCCAGGTGGAAGGCAGCGTCCCCACCCTCGAGCGCGTCTTCGAAGCCTACGTGTTTCGCGTGGACGACCAGAGCCAGGGGCGCGTCGCGGTCGTTTTTAAAGACATCACCGCCCGCAAACGCGCCGAGGAAGAGCTGCGGCAGAGCCAGGAGAAATTTGAATTGCTCGTGGAAGGCGCGCGCGATTACGCCATTTTCCTTCTCGACCCTTCGAGCACCATCATCCATTGGAACAGCGGCGCGGAGCGCATCTTCGGCTGGAGCGCCGACGAAGCCGTGGGAAAGAATGGCAACCTCGTTTTCACCCCGGAAGACCGCGCTGTCGGTCGCGAACGGCAGGAACTGGAGATCGCTCTTCGCACCGGTGTGGCGGACGATCGCCGCTGGCACATTCGCAAAGACGGCAGCCGCCTCTGGGTGGATGGCGTGATGCGCCGGCTCGACGACGAGAACGGCGAACTGCGCGGTTTTGCGAAAATCGCCCGCGACGCCACCGAGCAACGCCTGGCGGAAGAAGAACTGAAGAATTCACGGGCGGATTTGGAACGACGTGTGGAAAAACGGACAGCGGAGCTAACCGCGACCAACCGCAGACTGGAAGCGGAAATGAGTCAGCGCGCCGCGCTGGAACAGGAAATCCTCCTCATCAGCGAGCGCGAAAAACGCCGCATCGGGCAGGATCTGCACGATAGCCTCTGCCAGGAGCTGGCCGCCGCCGCTTTCTTTCTCCAGAGCGCCGCCCAGAAAATCGAGAAGAAGAGTTCGGCGCAAAGCAAAGTGCTCGCCGAGGCTGCCCGGATCGTAAACGACAACGTCGGTCTGGCCCGCGACCTTGCCCGCGGACTCCACCCCGTCGAGCTCACCTCCCAGGGACTGGCCGACGCCCTGCGCGAGCTTGCCATTCGCACCAGCCAACTGCGCTCCGTCACCTGCCACTTCGATTGCCCGCGCCAGATCAGGATTCGCGACGAAGCCGTCGCCTTGAATTTCTACCGCATCGCCCAGGAAGCGGTCACCAACGCGCTCAAGAACGGCAAAGCGACCGTAATCACGATCAAGCTCACGCGCGACCGCAAAGATCTTTGCCTCTCGGTCAAGGATAACGGCAAAGGCTTTTCCGTCTCCAAGACCCGTTCCGGGATGGGTCTGCACATCATGAAATACCGGGCCGACGTGATCGGCGCCAAATTGACCGTCGAATCCGCCGACGGCAAAGGCGCGAAAGTCGGTTGTTGCCTGGGCGGCAAAGAAAAGTCAGCGGTTTAGCGCCGACTGAAAACAGAAGCTGGAGAAAATCAACGGTCGCGCAGCTCAAGGTGAGCGGGGAGATCAGTTTGATCCTCGCCGAAACCCAACGCGCCCGCGCCTGCCCCGGGCCTGCACTCGTTAGGGCTTTAGCACGACCTTGATGCAGCCATCTTCTTTATCGCGGAAGGTCTTGTATAACTCTGGGCCTTCCGCCAGCGGGCGGTTGTGGGTAATGACAAAAGAAGGATCGATCTCGCCCGCGTTGATCCGGTCGAGCAACGGCTGGGTGTAACGTTTCATGTGGGTCTGGCCCATTTTCATGGTCAGGCCTTTGTTCATCGCCGCGCCCATCGGGATCTTGTCGAGGAAACCACCGTAAACGCCGGGAATGGAAACGGTCCCGGCCTTACGGCAGCACATGATCGCCTCGCGCAGGACGTGGGCGCGATCGGTCGCGAGATAGACCGCGGCCTTGGCCTTATCCATCACGGCATCGAAGCTCCCGCTCCCGTGCGCTTCGGCGCCGACCGCGTCGATGCAACGATCGGGGCCGCGGCCTTTAGTCATTTCCTGAAGGCGATCGTAAACGCTGTCTTCGACTTTTTCGAAATTGATCACTTCGGCTTTGCCTTTCTCCTCCGCCATCCGGAGACGCTCCGGCACGCGATCGATCGCAATCACCCGGCCGGCCCCAAACATCCAGGCGCTTTGAATCGCGAACTGACCGACCGGGCCACAGCCCCAGACGGCAACGGTGTCGCCGGCTTCGATCTCGGCATTTTCCGCCGCCATGTAGCCGGTCGGGAAAATATCGGAAAGAAAGAGCACCTGCTCGTCACTTAGCGAGTCATTCTCGATCTTGAGCGGGCTGACATCGGCATGGGGAACGCGCAAATATTCCGCCTGGCCACCCGGATAATGACCGGTGATATGAGAGTAACCAAAGAGGCCAGCGGGCGCATGACCCATCAGCTTGGCGGCGGCCTCGGCGTCGCGGTTGGTCGTGTCGCAGCAGGAATAGAGTTCTTTCTGACAAAAGAAACACTCGCCGCAGGCAATGGTGAAGGGCACGACGACGCGATCGCCGACC
>JALYQE010000077.1 GCA_030855965.1 Verrucomicrobiota bacterium
TCTGGCAGATCGAGCCGCTGCCTTTCAACGATGAGCTGATCGATTTTTGTGACGCCGCCATCCGCGAGACGTGCGGAAAGTCTCATCGGCTGCCGAGCGGTCCGTTGCACGACGCCGCGGAAGTGGCCCGCGCCGGGATCCCGACCGTGATGATGTTTGTGCAGAGCCTGCACGGGATCAGTCATAACAAGATCGAGGATACGAAAGAGGAGCACCTCGAGCTGGCGGTGCGGGCGTTCGATCGGCTGGCCTCGCAGGCGATCGACTGGATCGGGAGTCGTTAGGCGCCGGCCGGTTCGAGCTCGCGCTCTTTTTCCACTTCCGCCTCGTGGTGGCTATGGGTGCTGCGCAAAAACGGCACCCGATCGAGCACGCTTTCCTGGAACCACTCCAGCGCGAGGTAGATCACCGGCGTGATGTAAAGCGTGATGAGTTGGGAGAAGATCAACCCGCCCACGATGACCAGGCCTAACGGACGCCGCGAAGAACCATCCGCCCCGAAACCGAAAGCGAGGGGCAGCGCGCCCATGAGCGCGGCCAGCGTCGTCATAATGATCGGGCGAAACCGTTCCACGCTCGCTTCATGAATCGCCGTCCGCCGGTCGTAGCCTTCGTCAAGGCGATGGAGGGCGAAGTCGACAATCATGATCCCGTTCTTTTTCACGATGCCCATGAGGAGGAAGAGCCCGATGACGGAGTAGAGCGAGAGGGTGGAATTGAAAAGCCAGAGCGTCATCAACCCACCCACGACCGCGGGGAAAAGAGTCGAGAGCACAGTGACGGGATGGACGTAGCTCTCATAGAGAATCCCGAGAATCACATACATGACGAAGACCGCGGCGATGACGAGGAACGGGAGGGCGGCGAAGAGCTGTTGAAGGACGAGGCCTTCGCCTTGCAGCTCGCCTTTCACCGTCGGCGGCAGGACTTCCGCCGCGGCCCGATTCATGAACTCGGTCACGTCGCCGAGCGCGACGCCCGGCTTGGTGTCGAAGCCGAAGGTGACGCTGGTAAACTGATTCGTGTGATTGACCGATTGCAGGCCGAGGGTCTGGGTCGAGGTCGTTAGGGCCCGGATCGGGATCAGCTTATCGCCGTTGTCGGGCTTGACGTAAATTTTCTTGAAGGCGTCGGGGCCGGTTCGGGCCTGGTCGTCCGCCTCCACGATGACCTCATACTGGTCGTCGGCCTGCTTGATCAGGTAGACGTAGTTTTGCGAATAAGCCGCCCGGAGGAGGCTTTGCAGGCTGGTGGTCGAGACGCCGTAAAGTCCCGCCCGGTCGCGGTTGATCTCGATGTCGAGATTCGGCGTGTTTCGGAAAAGATCGGAGCGCGGCGGGCTGGCAAAGCCATCGTAGTCGCGCAACCGCTCCTCCAGTTTCTCCGCCGCGGCGTAGACCTCGTCCGGGTCGATCCCGCTCAGGACATAAGTGTAGCGGCCGAAGGAGCTGCCGGTCGCGCCGATGTCGATGCGCAGAACCGGTTGCGGGTTGAGGGTGGGGAAAATTCCGGGAATCCCGCTCGCCGCCTTGCGCAGGTCCGCCGCCACTTCCTCGATCGGCGCGCGCTGACCTGCTTCCTTCAGGAAGATGACGGTGAAAACACCCGCCCCAAGCCCGGAGCGACCGGCCACGGTGAAATATTTGTCGACCGCCGGATTCGCCTGCAGAACTGGATCGAGTTTTTCCTGGAGCTGGCGCTGCTGCTCGGGCGAGGCGCCTTCCTGGACGATAAAGAAGCCGCGAATCACCCCGCTGTCGCCGCTCGGGAGGAGGGTGAAGGGAAGTTGGGTGAAGAAAAACCAAACGCCCAAAGCGCAGGCGAGCACGATGGGCAGGGCGAGCCAGCCGCGATCGAGAAACCAATCGAGCGAGCGGCCGTAAAGATCACGGATCGGATTGAAGAACCGGCTGACGAAGGTCTCGGTCCACGTCTTGCGATGGCCCGGATCGCGTTCCTTCAGCATGCGCGAGCACATCAACGGCGTGAGAGTGAGCGAGACCAGCCCCGAAGCGAGAATCGAGACGATGATGGTGATGGCAAACTCGCGGAAGATTCGGCCTAACAATCCCGGCATGAAGGCGAGCGGGATGAAAACCGCCGCAAGCGAGAGCGTCATGGAGAGAATGGTAAAGGAAATCTCTCCCGCGCTGTTCATCGTCGCGCGGTAGATCGATTCCCCGGCCTCCGCTCGCCTAACGACGTTCTCGAGGAAGACGATGGCATCGTCGACCAGGAACCCGATCGCGAGGGTCAGCGCCATCAGGGTCAGGTTATTGACCGAGTAACCGAGCGCCCACATCGCGATGAAGGTGATGAGGAACGACATCGGGAGCGCGACCATCGGCACCAGCGTGTCGGTGGCGCGCCCGAGGAAAACGAAGATGACGAAAATCACCAGCCCGAAGGCGATCGCGAGCGTGACCTGCACGTCGTGGAGCGATTCCACGATCGAGCGCGAGCGGTCAAAAGTCGGGATGAGCCGGATCGAGCCGGGAAGCTCGCGTTCCAGTTGCGGAAGGAGCGCCTTGACCGAGCGCGCCACCTCGACCGCATTGGCGCCAGCCTGGCGCGAGACCGCGAAGACGATGACCGAGGCGGGCGGGCGGAAATCCCGCGCGAAAAAATGCCGCGAGAGGCGCTCGTTCTCCACCCCGTCCACGACCCGGGCGACGTCGCGCAAATGCACGGGCGAACCGTCTTCGCCGCGCTTCACGATGAGGTTGCGATAGCCTTCCGCGGTCTCGATCTGGCCGTTGGGCCGGAGCGTGATCGACTTCGTGTTCCCGTCAAACTGGCCCGCCCCGGAATAGGAGGTCCCGGCCCGGATCGCGGCCGCCAGTTCCTCGAAGGTCATGTTGCGGGTGGCGAGGGCGCCGGGATCGACCTTGATCCGGATCGCGCCTTTCACGCCGTAAACGTTGACCTCGGAGACGCCGGGCAAAATGTTGATTCGCTGCTGCACCTGGGTGGAGCCGTAGCGATATAGCTCGCCGTCGCTCAGGGTGTCGCTGGTCAGGGCAATATACATGACCGGCTGATCGTTCGGGTTGGACTTGGTAAAGGTGGGCGGGCTCGGGAGGTCGTTAGGCAACTGCCCGCTCGCGCGCTGAATGGCGGACTGAACGTCGGTCGCGGCGGCGTCGATTCCCTTATTGAGAGCGAACTGCAGCGTGATCGAGGTGGTGCCTTGCGAGCTGGTGCTGGTGGAAAACTCAATCCCGGGAATCTGAGTAAACTGTTTCTCCAATGGCGTCGCGATCGTGTTCGCCATCGTCTCCGGGTTCGCCCCGGGGTAGGAGGCGTTTACCCGGATGACCGGGTAATCGACCGCCGGGAGATCGTTCACCGCCAGTTGATTGTAGGTCAGGATGCCGAAGACGATGATCGACGCCGTCAACAGCATGGTCATGACCGGCCGCTGGATGAACGGGCGCGACAGGCCGGAGGAAAACTGGACCAGTTTTTTCACGGTCGTGCTCCCGTCCTGGATCCGGGGCGATGACGCGCCCTGGGCCCGGTCGCCCGAGCCGGGTTCGTTCCGGCCGTTGCCGTCTGGTTCTTTCATTTGTTAGGGGGCGGCGTTGGGTGACTTGCCGCCGGCCGCGACTGGCGGAACCGGATCTTCTTCTTTCACCACCACCTTGGTGCCGGGCGCGAGTTGCAGCTGGCCGCGGACCACGACCGTCTCGCCGGGCTCCACGCCTTCCTCGATCACGGTCAGGTTGCCATCCTGGGTCTGGCCGGGTTTCACCTGCCGCAGGTCGAGCGTGGAATCGGCTTTCACGACGAAAATGTAGGGACCGTTCTGGCCGATCTGGACGGCGCCGTTCGGAACCAGCCGGGCGTCCTTGATCGTATCGAGAATGAGGCGGACCCGGACAAACTGCGCCGGCCAGAGCGCGCGGTCGGAGTTCGGCGTGACGGCGCGCGCCTGCACCGTGCCGGCGCCGGGCTGCAGGGTATTGGCGATGAAATAGAGGCTGCCTTCGCGCGGGGGCAGGTTGTCGTCCTCCGCATCGGTCAGCACTTTCAAGTCGTCGCCGCCGAGGTAACGCCTAACGAGTGGAAGGTCCGGCTCGGAAATCGTGAAGTCGGTGTAGATCGGGTCGAGATTGTCGATGTTGACCAGGACCGCGCCGCCGCCGGCGCCGTTTGCCCCCGAGGCGACGGTGTTGCCGACATCCACCTGGCGAAGGCCGACGCGGCCATTGATCGGCGAGCGGATCGAGCAGTAATCGAGGTTCACCTGCGCTGCCGCCACCGCCGCTTCCGCCCGCAGCGCACTGGCCTTCGCGGTGTCGAGTTCCTGGCTCGCGGTCACGGCCTTGGCTTTTAATTCCTGCTGCCGTTTCAGATTCGCCTGCGCCAGGAAAAGATCGGCCTTGGCCGCGGCGAGGGCCGCCTCATAGGGCCGTTTGTCGATCGTGAAAAGAAGATCGCCTTTTTTCACGTCGGCGCCGTCCTTGAAGTGGCGCTCGACGATCTGCCCGCTGACCTGGGCCTGCACCTGCACGCTTTCATAGGCCGCGCAGGTGCCGATCTCATCGAGATAAAGCGGCACATCTTTCGTCACCACTGTGGCGACGGAGACGGGGCGGGGCGGACGAGCCGGCGTTTTCTCGGCCGTGCCGCAGGTGCGGAGGAAAAAAAGAATCACGATGAGGCCGATCGCGCCCGCGCCGAGATAAACCCATTTGCGGCCTGAGTGGCGTTCGAGATTCCCGGCCATCTCGCGGCCGGCGACGTTCGCTTTGCTGGCGGAAATCATGATTTTCTTTTGTTGGTGGCGGAATGTCCGTTGCCGGTCTGCTCCTTGGCGGCAGCGGCTTTGTCCCGAATCCCGGCCAGGACGCGGAGACAGGTTTGCAGGTCGTCGGGCGAAGTCGTCGCCAATATTTCGTGCCGCAGCTCGCGCGCCGTCGCGTCTATTTGCTGTAACAAACGGCTCGACTTGCGTTCCAGATGCACCGTTTTGCAGCGCCGATCATGTTGCGCGTTTTCGCGTTTGATCCAGCCTGCACTTTCCAGCCGGGTAAGGAGGCGGGCGAGTGTCGGCTCTTCGATGCTGAGCCGGTCGGCCAGGTCGCATTGCGTGAGCTGGCCGTTGGCGAGATGCGCGATGGTGCGCCACTTCGCCTGGCTCAAGCCGAGCGGGCGCAGGCGCTGGTCGAGCTTGTGCCGCCAGACGCGCGCAGTCTCGTGCAGGAGTGGGCCAATCGTCTCGGGGTCAAACTCAGACATCGTTAGCATGCTAACGAATTCGTTTCCGCCTTTTTGTCAATCCGCCCGCGCCGGATTCGCCCGCATCCGCAGGAGAATAACCCGCCGCCCGCGGTAATCCTTGATCCGCAGGATCGGCTCCGCCCGGGCCTGGGCGGCTTTTTCGTCGGACGGCTGCACGAGAAAATAACGCGCGTCCGGCGGCAGCTCGGCGACCTCGCTCAGGTAGATAATCGGCCGCCGCAGGTAGAACAGGAACGGCTGGTACTCAGGATCGACCGCGTAGAGCGTTTCGTTAGGCGGAATCGCCGTTTCGAGCTGGCGCGCGAGCGGACGAACCTTGGCCCGGCCCTGGAGGGCGGGGATGATGGCGAGCGCGTAAATCAGCATCGCCACCGTGATGACGGCGACCGTCCAAGTGATGGCTTTGCGCAGCGGCTTCGGCCAGAGGAGGGCGTGTTCTCGAATGAAGATGGCGAGGAGCCAGATCGCGGGCGCGAGCAGCGGCATGGTGTAGCGCGGGAGCGCGCCGGGCAGGAGGTTGACGATGACGAATGGAACCGCCACGCCTAACGACAGCGCGCGGCAGAATTTTCGCTCCTCTTTATCTTCGAGCAGGGCGAAACGCGCGAGCGACAGCAACGTCACCCACGGCAGGAGGTAGGCGACGCCGCGCGGGATATTCATGAGCCAATCCCCGAACTTGAAACCGCCGCCGCTGACGCGGCCGGAAAATTGTTTTGTCCAGACACTGGCGGCGTGGCCGGCCTGCACCTGCTGCAGGCAGGGAATCGCCCAGGCCGCGAAAATGCCCAGCATCAAAACGATCCCGACAAGGTGCGGCAAACTCCAGAGGCGTTGCAGCGCGCCTGCCTGCCACAGGACCGCGAGCACTACGGCGTAGAAGAAGATCAGATGGAGCGGACCTTTCGCGAGGAGACCGAGGCCGAGGAAAATCCCCGCCGTGATCCAGGCGCACCATGGCCGCTCCTTCCAGCAACTGAGCCAGCAGATGAAAGCAAGCGCGGTCAGCGAGACGTAAAGCGCTTCGATCTCGATCATCCGGCCTTTTTCGAGCAGGCCGAAGTTCGTTAGCCACATCAGCCCGGCCACCACCGAGCCGTTCGGGCCCAGGCTGCGCCGCGCGACGAGGACAAAGGCCAACCCGACCGCCAGAACGCAGAGGACCGATGGCAGCCGCGCGGCCCATTCGTTGCGCACACCGAAAAGCTGGAAGGAACCGGCGACGAGCCAGTTCACGAGCGGCGGTTTGCGCAGATAGGGCTCGCTCCCGACCTGGGGCACAATGTAGTTGCCGGTCTCGAGCATGGTCACAGCCGGCAGGATGCGGCGCCCTTCCTCGCTCTTGATCTCGAGCGAACCAAGCCGCGGCAAATATATGGCCGCCCACACAATCACGATCAGAATCAACGCCCGCGTCTGCGACATCGGAC
>JALYQE010000120.1 GCA_030855965.1 Verrucomicrobiota bacterium
GGTTCGCGTTTTTCTGGCTCCAGCCGCTGCGCGAATTTTGGCGGCGCGAACTGGGCGACAAATATTTTCGGACCTTCCAAAAGATCATTCCCTACACCTGGATTTTGGATCCGACGCCGTTGCCGCAACACGCGGTCATCCCGCGACTCGAGATCCAGGATTGGCGGGAAGCGGCGAAGTTCAGCCAGAAAGAGCGGGATCTTCTGCTCAAGGTGAGCGGGTTCTCGCCGTTAGGCTGGGGCAGCCGCGGCGTCGCGCTTGGGGCTGATCTCCCGCACGCGGAATGGGAGCAACGGATCAATGACGCGCTCACGAATTTCGAGCGCGAGCCGACGATCATGCAAAAATTTCACAAGGGCCGGCTGTTTGATCATCCCTACTGGGATCCCGCGACCGAGGAACTGACAACGATGCGCGGACGCGTGCGTCTGACGCCGTATTATTTCGTCGAAACGGAAGGCGTGCGCCTGCGCGGCGCGCTGGCCACCATTTGTCCTGCAGACAAAAAACTTCTGCACGGAATGACCGACGCGATTCTGGTTCCGAGCCGTTTCGCAGAACTGTAGCCGGGGTCGCTGACCCCGGTCGGCTTCGGCATCGCTCCGGGACCGGGGCAGCACCCCGGCTACAACCGCAAGCCGCGCGGAATTAGAAATCGATCGAGCAGGTCGAATAATCCCTGCACCAGCAATGCAAGGAGCGCGGCCGGGATTGCGCCTTGGAGAATCGTGGCGTGGTCGTTGAGGTTCAGCCCGCTCAAGATCGGTTCGCCCAAGCCGCCGGCGCCAATCAGTGCCGCCAAGGTCGCGGTCCCGATGTTGATCACCGCGCTCGTTTTAATGCCGGCGAGGATCGTCCGCGAAGCGAGTGGCAGATAAATTTTTCGGAGCCGCGCACCTTGCTCGAGGCCAAGCGCGGTCGCGGAATCACGCAGCGCGGGCGGAATATCCTGCAACCCGGTGGCGGTGTTTCGCACGATCGGGAGCAAGCCGTAAAGGAAGAGCGCGACGATCGCGGTCGTGGCGCTGATCCCGAGAAAAGGGACGGGGACAAGAAGCGCGAGAAGGGCGAGCGACGGAATGGTCTGGATCATGCCGACGAGCGCGAGAATTGCCTGCCCAACCGCGCCGCCGCGGCTCGCGACAATGCCTAACGGCAGACCGATCAGAACGGAGAGGAGAAGTGAAATCCCGGCGAGCTCCAGATGGCGGCCGGTCCAGCGTGCGAGTTTCGGCCAAAGGTCGCGTCGTGCGGCGCCGTCGCTCGTGGCGGGATCGAAATAGAGCGAAGCGGCGTAGGCGTAATCCTTCGAGCGCTCGGCGGCGGCGTTGAGCGAGATCATTTTGGTTTCGTCGATCCCGCCGAAATGATTGAGCGCGGCAACAGCGCGGGGATCGAGCGTGAGCCGATAGAGAAAAACGGCTTTGTATTCCGGGAAGAAATGGCGGTCGTCGCGCAGGACGACGAGATCGTTTTCCTGGATTTTTGCGTCGGTCGAGTAGGCGTCCTTGAGGTCGATCGAACCGCGAGCGAGCGCCGCGTAACCGATCGCATGATCGATTCCGCTCACGTTAGACATCGTTAGGGCATAAGCGGCTGCGAGTGGACGCCAGCCGTCCTGGCGGTTGAGGAATTCGTGGGTGAGCCCCACTCTCAGTGCTGGATGCTGATGCAGATCGCTGATCGCGTGGATCCCGAGCTTCTCCGCGGCCGCGCGTTGCATGACGAGAGCGTAGGTGTTGTTGAAACCAAGATCGGCCGACATTCCGACGCCGAATTTTTTTAGCGCTGCGCGCATTTCTTCCGGAGAGAGTCGCCCTTTCGCTTTGAGAATTTCTTCGCCGATTGTGCCCGTGTACTCTGGGTAAACATCGATCTGGCCGCCGCTCAGTGCCTGCCAGAGAATGATCGTGCCGCCCATCCCGGCACGCTCCTGCGCCGGGAAGCCGGCGCGTTCCAGGACAGTCTTCGCAATGCCCCCGAGGACGTAGGACTCGGTAAATTTTTTCGAACCGACGACGATTGGTTCCCCCGCGAACGTCGTGGTCGCGATCAGACTGAGAATCAAAATTCCTATCTTCAAAAAGCGGCGCTCCTCTGGGCGTTGATGAATTCAGAAACGAATTCGCTCGCCGGACGATCGCGCAGGTCGGCGGCGCTGCCGCGCTGGACGATGCGGCCTTCGTTCATGAGCACGACTTCGTCAGCGAGGTAGGCGGCTTCGCCCATGTCGTGCGTCACGAGGAGCGTCGTTTGTTTCAGGCGCGAAAAAATCTCCTTCAAATCTCGCTGCAAGGCCGACCTAACGAGCGGGTCGAGCGCGCCAAGCGGTTCGTCGAGGAGCAGCACTTCGGGGGACAACATGAGCGCGCGCATCAGGCTGACGCGTTGGCGCTGCCCGCCGGAGATCTCGGCCGGGTAGCGTTCGAGGGCGTCTCCTGGGAACTGCGAGAGCACGCAAAGTTCCTCCAGGCGCGCTTCCATTTCCGCCTCGGGCCTGCCAAGGTGGCGCGACATGAGGAGAACGTTGGCGCGCGCGGTGAGGTGCGGGAACAGGCCACCTTCCTGGATGACGTAGCCGACCCGCCGCCGGATCTCCTGCGCGTTGGCTGCGGTCACTTCTGCGCCGTCGAATAGGACTTTGCCATTGTCTGGCCGAAGGAGAGCGATGACGAGGCGGAGGAGGGTGGATTTTCCGCAACCGCTCGGGCCAATCAAAGCCGTCGTTAGGCCAGGCTGGAATTTCAGGTCGGTCGGATGGAGCGCGGTTGCGCCGCCGAAGTTTTTGCTGACGCCGACCAGTTCTACCAGGGGCTCCATGATTAGTCAGCGATCCACACGACCGCCACTAGAGCGGAGGCGCTAGCGAGTTGTGAAGTGAAAAACGGCGAAGAGCTTTCTCGGATCGGTCCAGACATGGGAGAGCTGGAAGCCGGCGGAAGCGGCCAGTGCGCTGAAGCCCTCGATCGTGTGCTTGTAGGAAAATTCGGTGATGATCTTTTCGCCCGCCGCGAAATGAAATTCGTCTTCGCCGAGATGGACGAGTTGCTCGCACTCGCTGACCAGGTGCATCTCGATCCGATGCGCGTCGTCGTTGTAGACGGCGCGATGGCGCCATTGCGCGGGGTCGAAATCGGCCCCGAGCTCGCGATTGGCGCGCTCCAGCATGTTGAGGTTGAAGGCCGCGGTTACGCCTGCGCTGTCGTTGTAGGCGGCTTCGAGGACTTCCTTCGATTTTTGGAGATCGACTCCGATGATGAGCCCGCCGCTATGACCGCAGAGCTTCGCAACCCGTTCCAGAAAATGGCGGGCCACCTCCGGCTGCATGTTGCCGATCGTCGAACCGGGAAAATAAACGGCGATGTGCGCCGGTTTTCGCGAAGGCGTCGGCAGTTCGAACGGTTGCAGATAATCCGCGCAGACCGGGAGGATTTCGAGCGCCGGCATTTCCTGGCTGAGTGCTTCGGCGGATTCCGTCAGGCGCTGTTTGGAAATGTCGACTGGCAGATAAGCGATGAGATTTTGCAAATGGCCGAGCAACATCCGCGTCTTTACCCCGGCGCCGGTGCCAAAGCCGACGAGTTCGGCATTGTCGCCGATCGATTCCGCGATCTCGGGACCGTAATGGCGCAGGATCTCCGTCTCGGTCCGGGTCACGTAATACTCGGGCAGCTCGCAGATTTGCTGGAAGAGATCCGAGCCGCGTTCGTCATAGAAAAACTTGCTCGGCAAGGTGCGGGGCGAGCTGGAAAGTCCCGCGATGGCCTGTTCGAGAAAATCTGATGCTGCCGGCTCGAGATCGAGCACGGAGACGCCGCCGGGAGGTTGCTTCATTTCGGATCGCGGGCGAGCCGGATGCCGGTGAATTGCCAGCGTTTTTCCGGCTGGAAGAAATTGCGGTAAGTGGGGCGGATATGGTTCTGCGATGTGGCGCAGGAGCCGCCGCGCAGGACCATCTGATTACTCATGAACTTGCCGTTGTACTCGCCGAGCGCGCCCGGGGCGGCGTGGTAGCCTGGGTAGGGGAGGTAGGCGCTGCGGGTCCATTCCCAGACGTCGCCATACATTTGCTGCAGCTTTCCGTTGGGCTGAGCGGCCACCGGCGCGGGATGGAAACGCTGGGTGTCGACGAAGTTGCCTGCAATCGGGAGGCCGGCGACGGCGCGTTCCCATTCAAACTCGGTCGGCAATCGCGCGCCGCTCCAGTTGGCAAAGGCGTCGGCCTCGAAATAGCTGACGTGCGTGACCGGTTCGGATTCATCGACCTGCCGCATCCCGGAGAGAGTGAAATTCCACCATTTCCCGTCGCGTTTGACCCAGTAGAGCGGCGCTTCCCACCCGCCTGAGGCGGGCTCGTTGACGGTGGTCCAGCCTAACGAGAGCCAAAATTCCGGCCGGGTGTAGCCGCCGGATTCGATGAAGGCGAGGTATTCGCCGTTCGTGACCGGTCGCGTGGCGAGGGAGAAAGGAAGGACGAGGGCGCGATGCCGCGGGCCTTCATTATCATAGCTGAAGTCGTCGCTGCCGTGTCCGATCTCGAGCGTTGTCTCGTCAAAGTCGACGTAACCCGCCGGAGCGATCTCGCGCCTTTCGATCCGATCGTCGCGTTTCCGGAAGACGGGATGGAGCGGGTTGTGGGAAAAGACATTCTTGATGTCGGTCACGAGCAATTCCTGGTGCTGCTGTTCGTGGTGCAGCCCGATGATAAAGACCGGCTCGAGCTCGGCGAGCGTTTCGTCGTCCACGCTTTCCAGCAATTCCTGGATATGAGCGTCGATTGATTTCCGGAAACGAAATG
>JALYQE010000130.1 GCA_030855965.1 Verrucomicrobiota bacterium
GGCAGTCCGGTCGCCTTACTGAAGACGCTTTCGTAGCTGCGAAAAAGCTTGGAACGCCGCAGCGTATTGACCAGATCCTTGTCGGAAATCTCGGGACTGCGCTCGGTCCGCGATGCCATTGCGAAGAGAGTAGTCGCTGCGGACGATGACGGCGAGTTTCGACTCGCACGCTTCGAGGCGCGTCTGTTATCCAACACACGAAACGATGATCGGCACCGGCATTCTCAAAGGCAAGGCGGTGACGGGGCGAAATTTCCTCGGCAGTATCAACATCGTAATGGGCGAAGTAGACCGCTGATCGGCTGCGTCCGCGCTCACAGCAGCGGAGCGAGAGGGCGAACCAAGCTTTCCTTAAGTCTCTGCAGGTGGGAACGGCGGAGAAACTCTTCCTCCACGAT
The DNA here is from genome assembly GCA_030855965.1 of Verrucomicrobiota bacterium. GTDB lineage: Bacteria > Verrucomicrobiota > Verrucomicrobiia > Chthoniobacterales > UBA10450 > Palsa-1392. The sequence goes on from JALYQE010000130.1 coordinate 399, forward strand.
CTTGGAGCTGCGTTCGAAATCGATCGTCAGCACACGCTCCAGTTCAGCCGCCCGCTCGCGGTCACGGACGAGCGCATTGAGTTCAAAGTTCAAGCGCATCGAACGCACATCAAAGTTGGCGGAGCCAACCATGAGCCATTCCTCGTCGACGAGCGCGACCTTGGAATGATTTATCCCGGCTTCGTATTCGTAAATCTTCACCCCGAAGCGCAGCAGCTCTTCGTAATAAGACCGGCCGACATTCACCAGCATCGGGTGATCGGATTTCTCGGAAACGAGAAGCCGCACATCGACGCCGCGCGCCGCCGTCAGCTGCAGCGCGGTCAGGAGCGGCTCTTTCGGGGCAAAATAACCAGCCGTTAGCCAAACGCGCTGGCGCGCGCGGTTGAGCATGAGCACGATCGACATTTGGATCGGATCGTCCCTGTTGTCCGGCCCGTCGGTCATGGGCTGCACCACCAGGCGCTGCGGAGTTTCCGGCACCGGATAATAATGGTGCTCGAGCAGTTTCTCCTCCGTCGCAAAGAACCAATCGTCGGCGAAGATCATCTGGAATTTTCGCACCGCCACGCCCGTGATCTCGATCTGCATGTCGCGCCACGGCCCGATGGCGGGATCTTCGCCGGCGTATTCGCGGCCCATGTTCATCCCGCCCACGAAACCATGTTCGCCGTCGATGATCTGGACTTTGCGATGATTGCGCAGGGTAAACGTCCAACGATTGCGCAAGGGATGAGCGGTGCGAAACCAGGCAAATTTCCCGCCCGCGGCGATGAGCGGCGCGAAATGCGAGCGCCACAGGCCGAAGCACCCGACGCGATCGAGGAGGAGCCGCACTTCCACGCCGCGTTGCGCGGCGGCCACGAGATGCGCCAGCATTTCACGTCCACGCGCGTCGTCGCGCCAGATGTAAAATTCGATATGCACGTGCCGGCGCGCCTGATCGATCCGTTCGGCCAGGGCCGGGAAGAACTGGCCGCCATCGACCAGGAGACGGGTACTTTCGGCCGCGGAAACGGCAAACTCATTCAGCCGCGAGAGCAGGTTCACGGTCGGCTGTTCGGCGTCGGGTAATCGTTCCACCAGCGCTTCCGTGTGCGCGGTGATCTTTCGTTCTTCGCGGGCACCGGTCCGGTCCATCGTCCGGGTCGCGCGCAATTTTTGCCTAACGAGCCGATCGGTTCCAAAAACGAGATAAAAGAGCGGCCCGACATAGGGAAAAAGAATCACCGCCCAGATCCAGGCCAGAGTCGCGGCCGGCGGTTTATTGCGCAGGAGAATGTGCGGAATCGTTGCCCAGGTGAGCAAGTATCCGAGCCAGACGAAGGACCAGTGCATCTTGCCAGCGAGCCCGGGGGTTAACGCGACCGCGCCCGTCCGGCGAGCGCATTACCAAATTCGTGGAACGACGGGCGCATAGCCTGACTTACTACTCGTCTTTGCCTTTGTTGACGACGAGCGATTTGGAATACCAGGGCGAAAAAGACGCGCCTATTCTTCCCAGCGCGCGAGGCGGCGCGCGGTCAGGTCGAGCAACGCCGCCATCCCCGAGCACGACACGCCAGCCCGAGTCCGGCACGATCTGGCACAGCCTCGCCACCGCCTTGGTCGATCGAAACGGGAAGTTCGAAAAAATCTGTCGCGGCAACGGCGGGGAGCCGGCAGAAGTCGCGAGCGGCGTGAACTACGACATCCGCAAAGTGGACAGCTACGGCATTTATCCCCGCTTCAAATTCCGAGTGCCGTTAGGCGATCACGGCGATTGCTACGATCGGCTCATGATGCGCGTGCTCGAATTACGTGAGAAGCTCGGCATCTTACAGCAGGCGATGGACGGCCTGCCCGAAGGCCCGATCCAGAATCCAAAAGTCAAAATCCGAGCTTCCAAGCCGCCGCTCGGCGAAGCCTACGGCCGGATCGAAGCGCCCAAGGGCGAGCTCGGCTTCTACCTCATCAGGACGGCACCGGGAATCCGTATCGTTACCGGGTCCGTCCGCCGAGCCTGATCAACCTCACGATCCTCGAAGACATGTGCCTCGGTCACACCGTCGCCGACGTCATGGTCATCCTCGGCAGCATCGACATCGTGATGGGCGAAGTGGATCGATGATCGCGTCGCAAGACCGGGCCGCCGGAATCATTTCCAGAGTTCCTTTGAGGGATGTTGGTTGCGATTTACCGGGGAGGAACTGAATAGCCCAGCACTGCAGTGCTGCTATGCTCAATCGTCCCGATGGGATTTTTGTTTTAACCACTATCGGGGAAATCCCTTGCTTTGAGCGAGTGCTCTAGCAGGATCATCTCTTGAGAACGTGCCGGAATGATTCGTAAAACTGCGTGACTGCCCTGGCTGATATCGCCGCGCTCATCCGCGCCAAAAAATCGGAATTGCTCACCCAATGGCGGCGCGACGTCCGCCTTCTGCCGGGCGCGGAGCATCTCGATTTGCCGACGCTCGACGATCACATCCCGACCTTTATCGACGAGCTGATCGATGCCCTGGAAGCGGAGGCCGACGAGCGGGTCGCCGAAGGGCACGCCGGGGGCAGCCCTTCGGCGCATGGGTTGCAGCGTATCGATGACGGCTTCGACATCGCGGAAGTGGTCGCGGAATACAACATTCTGCGCGATGCCCTCCAGGATCTGGTGGAACTTCACGGGCTGATTTTGCAAGGCCGCGCCCCCCGCATCCTCAATCGCGTGCTCGACGAGGCCATCGGCGTGGCCGTGAAAACCTACGCCGCGCAGAAAGCGGTCGAGCTGCAACAACGCCGCGAGGAACATCTCGCCTTCGTCGTGCACGATCTGCGCACGCCGCTCTCCGCCATGTCGGTCGCCGCCCAGGTTCTGACCGAGAGCCTCCCCGAGTCCGCCACGTCTAATGACGCGGCCGTCATGGTGAGGACGCTCCAGCGAAACCTCGGGCGCCTCGACGCGCTCGTCACCAGGGTGATGCTCGAGCAGGTCAATTTCGTTTCCTCGGCCGGGCGCAAATTGGAGTTGCGGGAAGTCGACCTCTGGCCCCTCGTGCAAAATCTCCTGCACGATATGCGCCCTTTGAGCGATGCCAGCCAGACCCGCGTCCTCAATCTGGTCCCGAAAGATTTCACGGTGCAGGCGGACGCCGCCCTCCTCACCCAGGTCTTTCAGAATCTTGTCTCCAACGCCCTGCGCTACGCGCCCCACGGCGAAGTGCTCCTCAGCGCGCGAGTCGCGCAGGGCCGGGTGGAGTGTTCGGTGGAAGATGATGGCGAAGGCATTCCGCCCGAACGCCTCGAGCAAGTTTTTGATAAACTGGAAACCGATCCGGACCCGGAGAAAAGCGGCACCGGCCTCGGCCTGGCCATCGTGAAGCAAACCGTGGAAGCCCACGGCGGCGAAGTCACGGTCGAGAGCCGGCCGGACCACGGCACCATCTTCCGCTTCACCCTGCCGCTCCCAGCGGGAGCC
>JALYQE010000147.1 GCA_030855965.1 Verrucomicrobiota bacterium
ACCCAGAACTGCGCCGGCCCGCCGACCCGCAGCGTGGTGTGCTTGGCCAGCGGTTCGGAAAGCCTGACTTCTCCCTCCGCTCCGACGATTTCCTTCAGTCGTTCCGCGATCACCAGCTCCGCGGCGAGCCGGGCCAATTGCTCATGCACGTTGCCCGCGCCGAGACTGAGGACGAGATCGCCTTCCCTCAGCATCCGGCCGAGATCGCCGTGCAGCCGATCGAGGCGCGGCTGGTAGGAGACCGCGCGGTGCCCGTGCTTGGAGATCGCGTCCGCGATTGTCTGGCCGCTGATCCCGGCGAGCGGCGCTTCGCTGGCGGCGTAGACGTCCGTGATCACGACCTGGTCGGCATCGTCAAAAGCCGCGCCAAATTCGTGCTGCAGCGCCTGCGTCCGGGAATAACGATGCGGCTGAAACATGGTGAGAACGCGTTTCCGCCCGGCCGAGCGCGCCGTCGCCAGGGTGGCGCGGATCTCGGTCGGGTGATGCGCGTAATCGTCGACCAAAAGAAAGCGGTCGCTTTGGTATTTGATCTCAAAACGGCGGCGGGCATGGCGAAAAGTGCCTAACGACTTGGCGATTTTGGGAAACGGAATCCCAAGCTCGGTCGCGAGGGCGATGACGCCGAGCGCATTGCTCACGTTGTGCTTGCCCGGGACGCTGAGGGTGGCGTCGCCCAGTTTTTCGTCGCCCCGCTGCACGCAGAAGGTGGCGGCGAAATCCTGCAGCTCCAGCCCGGCCGCGCGATAGCGCGCGTGCTCGCTGAAGCCGTAGGAAACGGTCCGCGCGTGTTTGCTGCAGACGCGCGGAGCGTGCAGATCGTCCGCGCAAAAAAAGACCGTGCCCTTGGTCTGGCGCAGCAGTTTCCCGAAGACCTCCTCGATCGCGGCCAGGTCCTTGTAATAGTCGAGATGCTCTTCCTCGACGTTGAGGATGAGGGCGTGTTCCGGTTGGAAAAGCTGCAGCGTGCCGTCGCTCTCGTCGCCTTCCGCGACGAAATATTCTCCGCGCGGATCCCAATGCGCGTTGCTCCCGAGAATCGGAATCTCCGCTCCCACGTAATGCGACGGATGCACTCCACCGCCGCGCAAAACGTGTGCCGTCATCGCGGTGGTGGTCGTCTTGCCGTGCATCCCGGCGATGATGATGCCGCGCTTGCCGAGCATGATCGCGGCCAGCGCCTCGGCCCGGCGGATCGTCGGAATATTGTGCGTCCGGGCCGCGACCAGGATCGGGTTGTCTTCCTTGATCGCGGAGGAAAAGACAATCAGTTCGGCACCTTCCGCGTCTTCCGCCCGGTGAGGTGAGGAAAAGCTCAAGCCGAGCTGGCCGAGGCGTTGTGTTTCCTGGGTCCGCGCCTTGTCGGAGCCGCGGACATCGTGCCCGAGCTCAAGGAGGAGCGCTGCGATGCCGCTCATCCCGCTTCCGGCCACGCCGATGAGATGGATCGCGTGCCGTTCCGCGGTCAGGAATTTTGGAAGATCAGGCGGCAACGGCGTCATTCGGCAGGCGATATTTCTCCATCGTTTCGACAACCATGGTGGCCGCGTTTTTCGGCGCGAGGGCGCTGGCATTGTCCGACATGGCGCGGAGGGTCGGGATGTCGTTGAGCAACTCGCGGATTTTCTGGGCGAGCAACTCGCCCGTCAGCTCGGATTCCTTCAAAAGCAGCGCCGCCCTGGCCTTGACGAAGATCTCGGCATTGCGCGTCTGGTGATCGTCCGCCGCATAGAGGTAGGGCACGAGCAGCGCGGGCAGGCCAAAAGTGGCGAGCTCGGCCAGGCTGGCCGCGCCGCTGCGGGCGATGGCGAAGTCGGCCGCGCTGTAAACTTCTTCCATCTGGTGATGAAAGGCGGCGACGAAGGCCGGGATATTTTCGCGCCGGTAATTATCCTCCAGCAGGCGCGCGTCGCGATCCCCGGAAAGGTGAATCACCTGCAGCGGGAGGCCCTGGAGCGACGGCATCGCCTTGATCAGCGTCTGGTTGATCCCGCTCGCGCCCTGGCTGCCGCCCATCACGAGCAGGGTCGGGATGCCCGGTTCCAAACCAAGTTTCGCAAGCGCTTCCTTTGAATTAAGCCGGCGCAGGCTGGAACGAATCGGCGTGCCGGTGAATTCCGTCCGCGCCTTCGGAAAAAATGCGGCGCATTCCTGGAAGCCGAGAAGGACGGCGCGGACGAAGCGCGCGGTGTGGCGGTTGGCCTTGCCGGGGAAGGCGTTTGATTCGTGAATGAATGTCGGGATGCCGCGCATCCGGCCGGCGATGACCGGCGCGGTCGAAGTGAACCCGCCCATCCCGAGCACGACCTGGGGATTGAATTTGCGAAAAATCCCACGGCAAAGCGAAAGGCTCTCGTTGAAACGCCTAACGAACGCGAGAATCGCCGGCGAAAACGGCGAGGGGAGCGCGACCGTGGGCAGTTTCTCGAACCGAAACTCCGACCGCCCCTCGGCCGCGAGGGTGTCGATCTCCTTCTCGGAAATGAAAAGCAGCACCTCGTGCCCGCGTTCCCGCAGCACCTCGGCCACGGCCAGCCCGGGAAAAAGATGGCCGCCTGTTCCTCCACATGCGATCACGGCGTTCATGTTAATGGTGGCGAAAATTCCATTCAGATCCTCGGAGTGACCCGCGCCCGGAGTGCCATTTCTTTCCGCGGCGCGGGCTCGAGCACGCCCTGGCGGTAGATATTCAAGAGAAGCCCTACCGCGAAAAGCGCCACCACAAGATTTGAGCCGCCGTAGCTCACGAACGGGAGCGGCAGGCCCTTGTTCGGCAAAAGCGAGGTCACGACCCCGATGTTGATCGCGGCTTGGAAGGCGAGCAGGGAAACGATCCCGCTGGCAAGGAGAAGGCCAAAGCGATCGCGCGCGTGGAGCGCGATTGTCATCCCGCAGATGATGATGAGGACAAAAAGAAAAACGACGAGCAGGCTGAACCGCAGGCCGAGTTCCTCGCCCACGATCGGGAAAATGAAATCGGTGTGAGCGTAGGGCAGGTAGGACATTTTCTGCCGCCCGTTGCCGAGCCCAAGGCCCTCGATCCCGCCGCTGCCCCAGGCGATCAGGGCCTGCAGCTGCTGCAGGCCGGCGGTCAGCTTGTATTGCTCGGGATGGAGGAAGGCGAGGAGGCGGCCGTTGCGTTCCGCGATGTGGGTCGCGACGTAAAGAATGGCGGCGACCCCGCCTAACGACAGCGTGCCGAGAAGGACGAGGTTGGTTCCGGCGATGAACATGACGACGAAAGTCGTCGCCCCGATCAGGACGGTGGTGCCGAGATCAACCTCGGTGATGATGAGGGAGAGGAGCAGGCTCACGATCCCCATCGGGAAGACGAACCCGCGCAGAATCTTGCTGCTTTCCTTTTCATAACGCGCAAACCAGAAAGCGAGAAAGAAAACCGCCGCGAGCTTGGCAAACTCCGACGGCTGGCAGGTCAGGCCTTGAAACTCGAGCCAGCGCCAGGAGCCATTGATCTTGTGTCGAAAGGGCGGGAGAAAACAAAGCGCCAGCCCGACGAGCGAGCAGCCAAACCAGACCCACCAGGTACGCTGCCAGAAATGGTAATCGATCAGAGCCGCGGCGGTGCAGGCAACGAGACCAAGCCCGAGCCAGATCGAGTGCCGGCGCAGGAAATAATAGACGTCGTTATGGCTGTCGCGGGCGAAGGCGCCGGTGCTGAAGAGAATGACGATGCCAATGGCCAGCAGCCCCAGGACAGCAAGAAACAGGATGTAGGCGCTCTTCCGTTGCATCGGGTCGAATCAGCTCTCGTTAGTCTGGCTTGGCCTTGCTCGCGGCTGGCGTTGGAATGTGCAGTTTCTGCCCGATCTGCAGTTTGCGCGGGTCGGTGATCTGGTTGAGCTCGAGCAGGTCGGCTTCCGAGACTTTCAAGTGGCGCGCGATCGTGACCGGGTTGTCCCCTTTCACGACGGTGTAAATCTTGCCGGAATCGAGGATGGAAGGGGTGGTGACGATCGCCTTGGCCGGCTCGGCGGTTTTGACCGGAGCCTTGCTTTCCATCTTCACCGCCGCCGGCGCGGCTTCGTTAGGCGCGGCCGCCGCTGGTTCTTCCGCCGGCAGCGCGGGCGCGGTCGGGGGCGCGACGACTTCGAGCGCATTTGCTGTCGCCATCGTCTCGCGGGTCTTGATCGTGTTAAAGGCGATGATCCCGGCCACGGCGACGATGTGGAGGACGAGGACGATGAGGAGCGCGCGCGACAATTTCATGTTCGGCTCCGCCATCTGCTCGTAATCCATGGCGTCGGGGAGACCGAGCGAGCGCGAGCGGCGCGCGGTCGAGGCCTGGAGTTTCTTTCGTTTCAGGATGGATGGCATTTTCATAGTGTTGGATCAGGTAACCCGCGCACCAGGGCGCGGAATTGGTCGCCGCGGTCGGCATAACTCTTGAACATGTCGAAGGAGGAAGTGCCGGGGGAAAAAAGGACCAGCTCGCCCTCGCGGGCGGCGGCCTGGGCGCGCTCGACCGCGGCATTGAGAGAGGAAGCGCGTTCACATTCCGTCGCCTCGCGCCAGTCGTGCGCCACGCTCTCGGCAATCTCGCCGATGAGGACGGCGTGCCGCACTTTGCGGGCGACGAGCGGGGCGATGGAATCGAAAGCAAAGCCCTTGTCCTTCCCGCCGGCGATGAGGACGATCGGTTTGGTCGCGCTCAGAAGCGCTTTTTCGAGCGCGTCGAGATTGGTCGCCTTCGAGTCATTGATGTAATCGACCCCCGCGATGGCGCGGATAAACTCGAGCCGGTGCAGCTGCGCGCGGTAGGCGCACAGCGGCGGCACCATTTCCTCAAACGACAGGCCGCGCGCCCGGCCGACGGCGAGCGCCGCCATCATGTTCTCGGCATTGTGCGGGCCGCGCAGCTGCGCCTGGGCGAGATGGAGGACGGGCTGCTGCCGGAAAACGATCCAGCCTTCGCCTAACGAAAAGTCGCCGTCGTTCGTCCAGGCGCTAAAGGTGGTCACCTTCGCCTTCAGGCCCGGCAGATTTTCGGCGACGTTAATCACCGCGGAGTCGTCCGCGGTTTGGTTTTCGAAGATGCGGAGCTTGGCCGCGCGATATTCGCGGATCGACGGGTAACGATCGAGGTGATCGGGCGCGAAATTGAGCCAGACGGTGATCTCGGGATGAAACTCGCGAATCGCCTCGAGCTGAAACGAGCTCACCTCGACCGTCAGGACGACGTAACCTTCCTGTTCCCGGACCGCTTCCACGAGCGGCTTGCCGATGTTGCCGCAGGCCACGGTGCGCTGGCCGCAGGCGTTCAGCATCTGCGAGATCAATTCCGTCGTCGTCGTCTTGCCGTTGGTGCCGGTGATTCCGATGACGGGCACGGTGGAAAATTGCCAACCGAGCTCGAGTTCACCGATCGTCGGGATATTTTTGCGCGAAAAATTTCGGCCTAACGCCAGCTCGGGATCGATCCCCGGGCTGAGGACGCCGAGATCGTAAACCGCGGGATCTTCTTCCGCCGCCGGTCCGCAGAGCATGTAAACGCCTTTCGCGCGCAGCGGGTCGAGGCCGGCTAGTTTCTCCTCGGGTGCGCTGTCGAGCATCGTCACCTTCGCGCCTTCCTCGGCCAGAAGCAGCGCCGCCGCCTTGCCGCTCCGTCCCGCGCCGAGCACCGCGACATTCTTGTTTTTGTAGTCGGGTTTCATCGCAGTTTTAAGGTGGCGAGGCCAAGGAGCGCGAAGACGATGGAGAGGATCCAAAACCTCACGATGACGGTGTTTTCCTTCCAGCCGCTAAGCTCGAAATGATGATGGATCGGCGACATGGCAAAGAGCCGTTTGCCGGTGAGCTTGAAACTCAAAACCTGGAGGATGACCGAGACCGCCTCGATCACGAAGACGCCGCCCACGACCGCGAGCAGCAGCTCTTGTTTGCAACAAATCGCGACCACGCCAATCATCCCGCCGATCGCGAGCGAGCCGGTGTCGCCCATGAAGACTTTGGCGGGGTGGCAATTGAACCAGAGAAAGCCGAGCCCGGCGCCGACGAGCGCGGCGCAGACGACCGCGAGTTCACCGGAGAAGGGATAAAACGGGACCTGCAAATATTGCGCGATGCGAAAAT
>JALYQE010000148.1 GCA_030855965.1 Verrucomicrobiota bacterium
GCCGCATCGTCCACCTCATCGGGAAATCATTCCCCAATCTCGGAATCGAGATCCTGCTCCACGACCTCTCGAATCCCTCGCGCTCCCTCGTCACGATCGAGAACAATGTGACCGGCCGCCATCTGCATCAACATCGATGCCAACTATCTGACCGAGGAAGTGCTCAGTTCATCGGAAAAGGTGATCAACTTTTTCCAGGTCTTTTGTCGCACCGACATGCAGATCGAGGAAAACATCCTCAGTCGCGACGAGTACGCGAAGGCGCAAAAGGGCAAACGCCACTTCAAAGACGACCGCTTCGAGTAGCCCGACGCAGCTCGATGCCTTCTGCAGACCGCCGGTCTGGGCTGCCGGCCCGAATCAAGATCAATGACCCGGCTTGTTCTTGATCTGACCAATATCGCCGGCCTCGCCTGCTGGTGCGTCTGCTTCTGGTGGATGCATCGGATCTCCTCCCGCCAGAATGCGATGCTCGATCAGTTGCGCAAACAGGGGGAGCGCATCGAGAGCATCTCGAAGGAAGAGCGCGCCATCCTGAGCGAACTGCATCCGAACGTCGAGGCCATCCAAAAGGGAGTCGACGACGTTTCGGAAAAAGTCGAACGGGTCGAGAAGGCAGAGTGAAGAGGCGCGCCCGCCCCGGCCCTCTGACCCGTCTTCGGCCCCGTCTCCTCTCTTCGCGTGCCGAAGTCTCCGTGGTCGTTTCTCGACCCGAAGGTGGAGCAACCACCGATCGCGTCGTTTCGTCGCCGTTTCAAGGCGCGCCGGGAACATTTGGCCCAGACGAGTTTTCTCTCGGGAGGCACGCGTTTCTCTCTCTCCCGGCGCATGGTTACAACGCTGTAACTTTTTAAAACTTGAGTCGCGTATTTACTCCGCTATTCTTCGCGCTGCCGATCATTTTATCACACCAAACCACTAACTAATTCCATGAATTCTGCTGCGAAATTAAGACAAGTCGCCGCTTTCACACTCATCGCTGCCGGGGCGCTCTGCACCGCCGCCGCGTTCACCTCCGCCAATGCCGCCCGCGGATCACTCTCCTTCGAGGAGCGGGTTGCTTATCAGCGCAAAATCGAAGCCGTTTTTTGGCGGCACCGAATCGCAACCCAAAAAGAACAATCCGCGCAGATCGCCTTTCCAGAGGCGATGCCGGATGATGCGATCCGCGCCAAGGTCGAAAATACGCTGCGCAAATCGGCTGCGCTGGCGCGCTACTGGCAGCGCCCAGTGACTGCGGCTCAGCTTCAGGCCGAGGTCGCGCGGATGGCTTCGCAATCCAAACAGCCCGAGGTGTTGCAGGAACTTTTCTCCGCGCTTGACAATAATCCGACGATCATCGCCGAGTGCCTCGCCCGGCCGCTCCTCGTGGAACGGCAGCTGGGCAACTGGTATGCGCGCGACCCGCGGTTTCACGGCGCGCTGCGCAAACAAATCAAAGCCGATTTGCGGGCGAACGATCGCGCGGAACTGAAAAGCTTGTCGGGCGACTACAGCGAGCGCGAGTTCACCCGCCAGGCGAAAGATAATGTCGAGAGCAAGTCACAGACCGGCGAAGACGTGCAGCGAACGGCGGTTCCCGAAGCCGACTGGCAGGCATTGCTGAGTGATTACCGGCTCGCATTTGATGACGGGAGCCTTGGGATTCCCTCTTCGCCCTTCTACGCCCCCACCGCGGCCGAGGAAGCCTCTCGCCTGCCGCTCTCGAGCGTGAGCACGTTGCGTGAGGACGATGGCCAGTTCTATGTCCTCTCCGTTCTCTCCCAGGGTGAGGATGACTTGAAGGTTGCCAGCGTCACCTGGCGCAAGGAGCCGCTCGATGTCTGGTGGCAAAAAGTGCGGGCTGAAATGCCGATGGCGGAGCCGGAGGTTGAGGGCGCGGATTACTCGCTTCCGCAAGTCGCGGCGCCCGCGGCCGAAGAGAGCTGGCGGCCGACCAGCTCGTCGCTCACCGCGCGGGAGAACCACACCGCCGTCTGGACCGGCACCGAAATGATTGTGTGGGGCGGATTCTATAATCCTTCCAGTTACAGTGACTACGCGGTGACGGTGGGGGGCCGTTACAATCCCGCGACCGATTCTTGGTCGATGACCAGCACGTTGAACGCACCGACCTGGCGTGAACGGCACACGGCCGTCTGGACCGGGAGCGAAATGGTTATCTGGGGCGGCAACTCCGGCGTCACCGGAATCACGAACACCGGCGCGCGTTATAACCCTGGGACGAACACATGGACGGCGACCAATTTAACCAATGCGCCGACCAAGCGTACCCGTCACACCGCCGTCTGGACCGGCAGCCGCATGCTCATCTTCGCCGGTCGCACCGGCGACACCGATAACACCACTGTAAACACTGGAAGCTCTTACGATCCGGTTTCGGATAGCTGGACTGCTCTCTCCACCAGCAATGCTCCTGCGCCGCGCGAGTATCACACCGCGGTCTGGACCGGCACCGAGATGATCGTCTGGGGCGGCTACGACGGCACCAAGTCAACCGGCGTCACCACGGGTGGGCGGTACAATCCGCAAACCAACAGTTGGCAGGCCACGAACACGACGGGCGCGCCAGCCGCGCGCTATGGACACAAATCCGTCTGGACAGGCACGCGCATGATCGTCTGGGGCGGGCAAGGTCCTAATTTTTTTACCTACGATTATCTCAACACCGGCGCGACATATGATCCCGTTGCCAATTCCTGGACCGCGACGACGCTGACCGGAGCCCCTTCCCCCCGCAGCGCGCACACCGCCGTCTGGTCGGGCAGCGAAATGGTCGTCTGGGGCGGTGATTCTTCGACGACTCGCCTGCTCAACGGCGGTCGCTATAATCCCGACACCAATACCTGGCGATCGCTTTCCACTGTCGGTTCGCCCCAAAGCTCCGTCCTTATGTCCACTGTCTGGACAGGCACGGAGATGATCATCTGGGGCGGCCAGGAACCGACCATCGCAGCCGACATCAACACTGGCGGACGTTATAACCCGCAGACCGATTCCTGGCTGCCGGTGACGAATCCGCAAAACGGCGGCGTGCGTCAGGAACACCCCGCCGTCTGGACCGGCGCGGAAATGATCGTTTGGGGCAGTTATTCGCCCAGCACTTCACCGTCGAATACCGGGGCGCGCTACTATCCCTCGACCGACACGTGGCTTCCCACCAGCATGGTGAATGTCCCGCAATATCGTTACTCGCCCCAAGCCGTCTGGACAGGATCTGAGATGGTCGTCTGGGGCGGGTGCTCCGATTCCTTCTGCTTCAACCGCCTGAACACCGGCGGCCGTTACAACCCGGCTTCCGATTCCTGGCAAGCGACCTCGACCGTCGGGGCCGCCCAGAAGCGCTATTGGTTCACTTCCGTGTGGACTGGGACAGAGATGATCGTCTGGGGCGGATGCGATGCGCAGACTTGCGGACCGGGCGGCAATTCGGATCCGAACGGCTTGAACAACGGCGCCCGCTACAACCCGCAGACCGATACCTGGCAGAGCGTTAGCACCACCGGCGCCCCGAATGGTCGCTGGTTCCACGCCGCCGATTGGACGGGCAACGAAATGATCGTTTGGGGCGGCATCAATGGCTCCGGTCCCTACAACACCGGCGGAAGATACAATCCGTCCACCAACTCGTGGACGGCCACCAACACGGCAGGCGCGCCTACCGCTCGCGGCCAGGTGCGCGGAGTCTGGACCGGCTCCAAGTTGATGATCTGGGGCGGGTACAACAGCCTGCTCGATCAATACTTCAACACCGGCGGCCTTTACGATCCGCTGGCGAACACCTGGACGGCGACGACCACCACCGGCGCCCCATCAGGCCGCACCGGATACACCATGGTCTGGACCGGCACCGAAGCGATCGTCTGGGGTGGCTGCAACGGCGCCAATTGTCTCACTGGCCAAAACACCGGGGGCCGTTACAACCCCACCACCAACTCCTGGGTCGCGACCACCCTTCTCGAGGCGCCTCAGCCGCGCGACACCCATAGCGCCGTCTGGACCGGAAGCGAAATGATCGTCTTTGGCGGCGAACCGTGCGCGCGTTGCGAACCGATCATGGACACTGGTGGACGTTACAGCCTGGGCGACACCCCGCCGCCCCCGCCTCCCGGTGACACGGTCACGATCACCCGTGCGGAATATGTCACGGGACGGAGCCAGCTCACGGTCCAGGCGACCGACTCCGATCCCACCGCCGTCCTGACCGTCTCGGTCACCAGCAGCGGCCAGGTATTGGGGACGATGATCAACAAAGGGGGCGGCAGCTACACCGCAAAGTTCAGAGTTAGGTCCAACCCGGTGAACATCACGGTGACGAGCAACCTCGGCGGTAGTGCGTCGAAGGCAGTAACCGTGAGATAGAAGCCAGTTTCGCCGCATTTCGTCACCCGCCCGAGCCGATCTCGGGCGGGTTTTTGGGTGAGGAGTTGCGAGCTCCCACGTCCGGCGCTCGTTAGGCGGAACGCCATCGCCCGGCCCACGTGCCGACCTCCGCCGCGCTTCGCCAAGTGGTTTTCGGCCGCGCGTTTTCAGTCCGTTCAGGTTTGCATTTTCAGCGTTTCAGTTCTCTGCCTTTGGGTATTGTTCTTCCCGTGTTTTCTTCATCGGAACTTCGCCAGCTCCGTTACCTCAAAACCCCCGACGGCATCCAGCGTTTCCTGGACGAGATCCCGTATCATCTTGCGCCCACCGCCTGGTCGCCGCGCGTCGTGCTGCGGGAACGCACCGCGCATTGCCTGGAGGGCGCCACCTTCGCCGCCGCCGCTCTCCGCGTGCTCGGATTCCCGCCGCTGCTTCTCGACCTGGAAGCGGATAACGACACCGACCACGTCATTGCCGTCTTCAAAGTCCGTGGCCATTGGGGCGCGATCGCGAAGTCCAACTTCACCGGCTGCAGATACCGCGAGCCGGTTTACCGCACCTTACGCGAGTTGGCCCTGAGTTATTTTCACATCTACTTCAATCTGCGCGGCGAACGCACCCTGCGCCGCTATTCACGTCCGGTGAATCTCAGGCAGTTCGATGATTACGAATGGATGACCTCCCAGGACGACGTCTGGGTCGTGCCTAACCATCTCTGCGACATCCCACACAAGCCGCTTCTTACTTCGGCCCAGGTAAAAGGGCTGACCCGCGTCGACCGCCGCACCATCCAGGGCGAGCTCACGGGCCATCGGCGCGACATGTCCAAGCCGGCCCCGCGCATCTTCCGCCAGGCTTAGCTTTTTCTCTCGTTCACGCCCACGATTTCCAAGTCGCCCTCGCTGGCTTTGCGAAGCACCAGGCTCTTGATCACTGTGCCGGAGGATCGCTTCGAACCGTTTCGCAACTCGTAACGCAGCGGAAAGGTGACCCGTAGCTTCCCATCCGCCTGCCGCGCTACATCGACTTCCCCCGCCAGCCAAAACCGGCGTTGCGGCCACTGCCGATCGTAACGGAGCAAGTCGGCGCGAATTTTCTGCCGGCTCACGTTTGCTTCGCGGAAGTAACTCACCCGGTCGGCAAAGAACTCCAGCTCGGCTCCGATCTGCGGATCCAATCCCGCCAGGACAAACGCCCCGACATAATCGCGCAGACGCTCCGCGCCATACATCTCGCTTCTTTCCTGCGGCGCGGG
>JALYQE010000159.1 GCA_030855965.1 Verrucomicrobiota bacterium
ACGTCGTCGAAATCGAGGGTGCGTTTACGCGCGAGGTAGTTGCGCTGCTCGACCCGTTTTTGCGCCGTTTCGACGGAGCGGTTGAGCCAGCGGTGCTCCAGTTCCTGGCCTTCCTCGAGGCCGAAGCGCTCCATGATTTTCGTCATCCGATCGGCTGCGCCGAAATTGCGCATGAGATCGTCTTCGAAGCTGACATAGAAACGCGTCGCGCCCGGATCGCCCTGGCGCGCGCAACGGCCGCGGAGTTGCCGATCGATCCGGCGCGACTCGTGGCGCTCGGTTCCGATGACGTAGAGACCACCTTTGTCCGCCACGCCGGGCCCGAGTTTAATGTCGGTACCGCGGCCGGCCATGTTGGTCGAGATGGTGACGGTGCCGGCCTGCCCTGCGCGGCTCACGATCTCGGCTTCCTGCCGGTGATATTTTGCGTTCAGCACATTGTGCGGAATTTTTTCTCGCTTCAACATCCGGCTGAGCAATTCGGACGCTTCCACGCTCACCGTGCCGACCAAAATCGGCTGCGCGGCGGCGTGGCGTTCGCGGATTTCGTTGATGACGGCGTTGTATTTTTCGCGGCGCGTTTTGTAGATGCGATCATTCGCGTCGGCGCGTGCGACCGGGCGATTGGTCGGGATGACGGCGAGATCGAGTTTGTAGATGTCGTGGAATTCGTTCGCCTCGGTCTCGGCGGTGCCGGTCATGCCCGCGAGCTTGTGGTAGAGCCGGAAATAATTCTGGATCGTGATCGTGGCCAGAGTCTGGGTTTCGCGATCGATCTGCACGCCTTCCTTCGCTTCGACCGCCTGATGGAGGCCATCGCTCCAGCGCCGGCCGGGCATTTTGCGGCCGGTGTATTCGTCGACGATGACGACTTTGTTTTCCTCGACGACGTAAGCGACATCCTTCTCGAAAAGGCAATAGGCGCGCAGCAGCTGCGAGATGTTGTGGATCTGCTCGGCCTGCTTGTCGCAATGTTCCTGCCGCTCCGTTTTCTGCCGATCCTTTTCCTCGTCGGCCAGGCTTTGATTGAGATCGATGTCGGTGAATTCGCTGATCAAATCCGGCAGCACGAAAGAGTCGGGGTCGTCCGGGTTCAGGAAGGCGCGGCCTTGCTCGGAGAGATCGGCTTCGTGCGATTTCTCGTCCATGGTAAAGAACAGCTCTTCCTTGAGAGCGAAGAGTTCTTCCTTGCGCGTGTCCTGGTAAAAAGAGAGCTCGGCTTTATCGATCGCGCGGCGCTTCTCCGGGTCTTCCATCATGCGCAGGAGCTGCTTGTTGCGCGGCTGGCCAAGCTTCACCTTGAACATGAGCACCCCCGGACTCGGGCGCGCAGCCGCCGCATCACGCACGTCCGCTTCGGTGATTTCCCCATTTTTGCCTGTGCCCACGACTTCAGTGAAATGCACACGAAGGTCCGTCGCGAGTTTTTGTAGCGCAGGCGACACTTTCACGCTGGGATTTTCGAGTGGAATGAAAGTTTCAAGCTCGGCGCGTTCGAAGGCTTCCTTCGCTTCACTGGCGAGGCGGTTGCAGAGCATGTTCTGCTTTTTCACCAGCTGATCGACGAGCGGCTTGAGCCGGT
The DNA here is from genome assembly GCA_030855965.1 of Verrucomicrobiota bacterium. GTDB lineage: Bacteria > Verrucomicrobiota > Verrucomicrobiia > Chthoniobacterales > UBA10450 > Palsa-1392. The sequence continues at coordinate 1,583 of JALYQE010000159.1, forward strand.
CGTATTGATGGGTCGAGACCGTGGCAGGGCCGCTGATGATGAGCGGGGTGCGCGCCTCATCGATGAGGATGGAGTCGACTTCGTCGACGATCGCGTAGTGATAACCGCGCTGGACCTGTTGTTCGCGCGTCGTGGCCATGCCGTTGTCGCGCAGGTAATCGAAGCCGAACTCGGAGTTCGTGCCGTAGGTGATGTCGCAGGTGTATTGCTCGCGGCGGAGATCGGGCGGTTGATCGTGCTGAATGATGCCGGTCGTTAGGCCCAGGAAGCTGTAAAGCTGCCCCATCCACTCGGCGTCGCGGCGAGCGAGGTAATCGTTCACCGTCACAAGATGCGCGCCGCGGCCGGCGAGAGCGTTGAGGTAGAGCGGCAGGGTCGCGACGAGAGTTTTGCCCTCGCCAGTGGCCATTTCCGCGATCCGGCCGCGGTGCAGGATGATGCCGCCGATCAACTGCACGTCGAAGTGCACCATGTTCCATGTCATCGGCTGATCGCAGACGCTGAACGTCTCCTGCCGTTCGGTCAGACGGCGCGCGGCGTTTTTCACCACCGCAAAAGCTTCGGGGAGAATTTCCTCGAGCCGCTGCGCCAGCGCGTTGGGATCTTCCAGGGTGGACAGCTCGGCGTTCCAGGTCACGGTCTTGGCGCGCAATTCCTCATCCGAGAGCGACTTGAATTGATCGTCAAAGGCATTAATCGAACGCACTAGGGGATTGAGACGCCGAATCTCGCGTTGATTCTTCGAGCCCAGTATCTTCTTGAATATCCAGCTGACCATGAGGGCAGCAATATCAACGAGAATCGCGTGCGATCAATCATCGGTCGTCGCGCCGCCCTCTCCTCTTCGTTGTGCCGCCAGTTTTTCCGGCTAAGGTCCGGGCCATGAAGAAAATTCTCTCGACCACTGACGCTCCGGCGGCGATCGGGCCCTATTCCCAGGGCATCTGGACCGGTTCTCTGCTCTTCTGTGCCGGCCAGATCCCGCTCGACCCGAAGACGGGCCAGATGGTTTCGGACGATATCGGCGACCAAACCAAGCGCGTCCTGGAAAATATCGCGGGACTCCTGAAGGCGGCGAAGCTCAGTTTCGACCACGTCGTCAAGACGACCATCTTCCTCACGAGCATGGATGATTTTCAGACCGTCAACGAGATTTACGCGACCTACTTCCGGGAAAATCCTCCCGCGCGCTCGACCGTCGCGGTCTCGGCCCTGCCCAAAGGCGCTAAGGTGGAGATCGAAGTGATCGCCGCGGCCGGTGACAACCCGGCTGAGGGTGGAAAAACGGTCAGCGACACCTCCGGCTAGAGCGGAGCGCGGTGTCATGAGCGAGGACTTGCTGGCGCTTTTTCGCCAGACTGGGGCGCTGCTCGAGGGGCATTTTGTCCTCCGGTCCGGGCTGCACAGCCGGCAATTTTTCCAATGCGCCATCCTGCTCCAGCATACGGAAATCGCGGCCCGGGTTTGCGGCCAGCTGGCGGACAAGCTGCGCGATCTGGAGTGCGACGCGGTCATCTCCCCTGCCCTTGGCGGGATCGTGGTCGGGCAGGAAGTCGGGCGATCGTTAGGTAAACGTCACATTTTTGTCGAGAAAGAAGCAGGCGGGCTGGTCCTGCGCCGCGGTTTTGTCATTTCGCCTAACGAGCGTTTCATCGTGGCGGAGGATGTCGTGACCCGCGGCGGCCGCGTCCAGGAGACGATCGACATCGTGCGCGAACGGGGCGGCCAGGTCGTGGGTGTCGGCGTCCTGGTCGACCGCAGCGGGGGGAACCGGCCCGATTTCGGTTGTCCGTTCGTTAGTCTCATTGAGATGGGGGTCGAGACCTTTCCGGCGGATCAGATTCCGGCTGACTTGCGCGAGATTCCGGCGGTCAAGCCCGGCAGCCGCTAAGAGGCGGCCGGGTTGATTTTTAGGAGGGGCGGTCTATCCGTGAGGGGCCGTCTCACTCGGTGCTCCATGAACAACGCTGTCGTTTGCATTGCCGGTGCCCACCGTTCCGGCACCTCCATGTTGGCACGGCTCCTCCGCCGCTGCGGGCTCTACCTCGGCCCCGAGAGCGACCTCATGCCGGCGGCGGAAGATAATCCGGACGGATTCTGGGAGCATCTCCGGTTCGTTAGGCTAAACGACGAGCTTTTAAACGCGGTCGGCGCCGCCTGGGACCTGCCGCCACGGGATAAGCAAGCCTTCGCGAGCACGGATCTGCAGCCGATGCGGATCAAGGCGCGGCTTTTGCTCGAGGAATTCGCCGGACACGCCGTCTGGGGATGGAAGGATCCGCGCAACTGTCTCACTCTGCCGTTTTGGCAAAGCCTCCTGCCTGATCTGCGGACAGTTATAATTGTCCGGAACCCACTCGAGGTGGCGTATTCCATGAATAAGCGGAACGGGACTTCCTATGCCCTGGGTTTGCGGCTCTGGGAAATTTATAACCGCCGCCTTCTCGCGGAGACCGACCCGCAGAAGCGGCTCCTGACCAGTTACGCGGCGTTTTTTGAAGATCCGCGAGCCGAATTACGCAAGATCGCAGACTTCGCCGGGTTGCAAGATAGCGCAGATTTTGATAAGGCCGTGGCGCTCGTTGCTGTGACGCGCCGGCATACCACGTTCACGACCGAGCAGATGATCGACGCAGGCGTAGCCGAACCGATCATCACGCTCTACACCACCCTGCTCGAGGGCGCAAAAGGGGGAAATGTGCGTGCAGCCGACAGGCTTGGCGATAAAGTCAAAGGCGATCCGCTCGCAGGCAGCGACAGCCAGCTGAGAACCTTCATCCCTGACAGCGAAGAAATTCGCCAGGAGTTAGCGGCGCGTCGAGGTGCTGAAGTTCGATATCGGGAGGAGGTCACCCGACATCAGAAGACGATCGACGGCCTGCGCCAGGAACTTGCGGCCAAATCCGTCAAGGCAGCGGCCGATATTAACCATCGCGACGGACGCATTGAAGAGCTACAAAACGCCCATACCCACCTCGACAATCTGCTCCGTGGCGAACAAGCAGAGCGCACCAAGCTCCTCGCCGAATTGGAACGCGTCCGGCGCGAAACCTGGGAGCAGCTCGAAGCCGCCCGCCGCCGGGTGGCCTCGGTCAGCCGCCAGGTGGCCTCGGTCACTCAGCAGTTGGGAGACTTTCGTCAACGAGACGAGAGGGCGCAGAAGGAGTTGGCGCGCAGACAGGAAGAGCTGGATGCCATGCGCCGGCAGCTTCAGCAGCAGTCCCGGCGGGACCAGCAGGAGATCAAGGAACTACGGGAGCGTTTTGTTCAGACTAACGAACTCCTGCAAAAGACCAGCATCCGCTTGACCGGCTTCGAAACCCGCACCGTTTCCCTCACTGAACGCCTGAGAAAACAGCTTCTGGAAAAGAAGCGGCTCCTCCGCCTCCTCGAGCAAATCGACGATGCGGCAGAACTCCTCCGCCACTCGCGTCGCTGGAAGATCGCCAATCCGATCGCCGCCCTCCTGGCCCTGGTAACCCGAAGACCACTGCCAGGCTTTGGGCATCTCGATAAGAATGTCGCCAAATATCGGGCTTGGAGAGAAAGCCACCCCGAACTGGCTGCCTTGGAGGACGAGATACAGGCCTTGCGCCCGCGTGAAATCCTGCCGGACTCTCCGGAGCCGGACTCCACTAACGCCCCGACAGTTGAGGCACCTGCTGACATCAAACCGCTGACCCCGAAAACTCCAGTCAGCTTTGTCCGACCAGACGAGGTGGAAGTGTCCATCGTGATTCCGGTCTACAACCAAGTCGAATTCACCTATGCCTGTCTGGCCGCGGTCCAGCAACATTCCGGTGGCATGCCTTACGAAGTCATCGTGGTGGATGATGCCTCGACCGACGCCACCGGCGAAGTGATTGGCGCCATCCCAGGTCTGATTTACCTGCGGGCGGAGAAAAACCAGGGTTTCATCGCGGCCTGCACTCGCGGCGCGGCCGCGGCCCGCGGAAGTTATCTTGTGTTCTTAAACAACGACACCACGGTTACGGAGGGATGGCTCGATGCTTTGCGTGAGACTTTCAACTTCGAACCCAACGCCGGGCTGGTCGGATCGAAGCTGGTCTATCCCGATGGGCGGCTTCAGGAAGCAGGCGGCATCATCTGGCGCGACGGCTCGGGCTGGAACCGGGGCAAATTCCAAAATGCCGCCAAACCTGAGTATAACTATTTGCGCGAAGTGGACTATTGCTCCGCTGCGAGCGTGATGATTCCGAAATCGCTCTTTGACCAACTAGGAGGTTTCGATCGAAAATATACGCCGGCTTATTACGAAGACACGGATCTGGCTTTCAAGGTCGCGCAAGCCGGCCGGAAGGTGTTTTACCAGCCGCTGAGTGTGGTCATCCATTACGAGGGAATTACTGGAGGCACCGACATTTCTGCCGGAACGAAAAAGTATCAGGAGGTCAATCGCGAAACCTTTCTCTCGACCTGGGCAGCCGTCCTGGTCCAGAAGCCGGAAAACGGGGATGTCGCCGCCTACGAGGCCCTGTCCGCCGGGAAAAAGCGGGTACTGGTCATCGACCATCACCTGCCCATGCCCGATCGCGACTCTGGTTCGCTCCGCATGTTTCAGATCCTCACTATTCTTCACCGTTTGGGTCATCGCGTGACTTTCCTGCCCGATAACCTGGCTGATATCCCGCCGTACGCCGACGATTTGAGAAAACGGGGCATCGAAGTCATGCACCACCCGCATGCCAAGAAAATTTCGGAATACCTGCGAAGTCACGGCCCGCAATTCGACACAGTCATCCTTAGCCGGTGTGATTTCGCACGGAAACATATCGACGAGGTCCGTCGTCTTGCACCGCAGAGCCGGCTCATCTTTGATACCGTCGACCTGCACTTCCTAAGGGAGGAGCGCGAGGCCGCTCTGACCCAAAATACCGAACTGAAGAAAAGCGCGATCGCCAAACAACAACTGGAATACGAATTGGTCGAGAAGGCGGATCAAACGTGGGTCGTGAGCCCGGTCGAGCAGGCAATTCTTCGCGCCGCTCATCCCGGAAAGTCAATCGAAGTCGTTTCCAACATTGTGGATGCTCCGGGATCGGTCACGCCGTTCCCCCTTCGCCGCGATATCCTTTTCATCGGCAGCTTTCAGCATCCGCCCAACACCGATGCTGTGCTCTTTTTTACCCGCGAGATCTTTCCGCTCGTCCGGCGGGCGCTGCCCGGGATCAAGTTCTACATCATCGGCGACAAGGCGCCTCCGGATGTCGTCACCCTGGCCGGAGAAGATATCGTTGTCACTGGTTATCAGGCGGATGTTAGTAGTTACTTCAACCGCATCCGGCTATCGGTCGCACCCCTGCGCTATGGGGCCGGGGTGAAAGGGAAAGTAAACCAAAGCATGGGTCTGGGAGTCCCCGTGGTGGCCACGACGGTTGCAGTCGAAGGTATGGCCTTGCAAAACCGCGTCCACGCGCTCGTAG
>JALYQE010000158.1 GCA_030855965.1 Verrucomicrobiota bacterium
TCGTGCTCGGCGCGACCGGCTCGATCGGGGAGAGCGCCCTGAAGGTGGCGCGCGATATCCCGGAGCGGATGGAAATCGTCGGGCTGGCGGCGAAGTCGAACGCGAAGAAGCTGGCGGCGCAGGCCAACCTCGTGAGGCCGGAGGCGGTTTGCCTGGTGGATGAAGCGCATCTCGGCGAGCTCCGCGCCAACCTGGATTACAAGCCGAAGATTTTCGCGGGCGAAGACGGGCTGGTGGAGATTGCCTGCCTAACGAATGCGGAGATGGTGCTGGTGGCGGTGGTCGGGACGGGCGGGTTGCGGCCCGCGCTGGCCGCGATCGAGGCTGGGAAAGATTTGGCGGTCGCGAGCAAGGAAATCCTCGTCATGGCGGGCGAAGCGGTGATGAAAGGCGCGGCCGCGAAAGGCCTGCGCGTGTTGCCGGTCGATAGCGAGCACAACGCGATCTTTCAATGTCTGGAATGTGGGAGGGGCCTTGGTGCCCCGATGGGTGGCGGTGTCGCGGCCGATCGGGACACAAAGGTCCCTCCCACGTTGATCAGGCGCCTCATCCTGACCGCGTCGGGCGGCCCGTTCCGCGAGACGCCTAACGACCAGTTCGCCAGCATCACGCCGGAGCAGGCGCTGAAACATCCGACCTGGAGCATGGGGCCGAAAATCACGATCGATTCCGCCACGCTTTTCAACAAGGGACTCGAAATGATTGAGGCGCACTGGCTCTTCGGGGTCGAGATGGCGCGGGTGGAAGTGGTCGTGCATCCGCAGAGCATCGTGCACTCGATGGTCGAATTCGCCGACGGCTCGGTCCTGGCGCAACTCTCGCATTCCGACATGTGTTTCCCGATTCAATACGCCGTGACCTGGCCCGACCGGGTGCCGAACTCGCTCCCGCCGCTCGATTTCGGCAAAATCCAGAAGCTGGAATTCGCCGCGCCGCGGCTGGATGATTTTCCCGCGCTCAACCTCGCCCGGCGCGCGGGCGAGACCGGCGGCACCCTGCCTGCTGTAATGAACGCCGCCAATGAAGTCGCTGTCTCAGCTTTCCTCGATCGCCGGATTTCGTTCCCGAGCATCTGGCATTTGGTCGAGGAAGTGATGAACCGCCACACCTCCGTTGCCAACCCGAGCCTGGATGCCATATTGGAGGCCGATTGCTGGGCGCGGGAGGAAGCCGCCGGCCGGGCCGCTGATTTGGCCCGCTAAAGTCCGCCAGTTCCGAGCGCCATGTTTCTGCACGCCCTACGCATCATTTTTATTCTGCTCGAGGTTATCGTTCTCTTTAACCTCCTCATCGTGGTCCATGAATTGGGTCACTTCCTGGCCGCGCGCTGGCGCGGGCTGGTGATCGAGAAGTTTGGGGTCTGGTTTGGCAAACCGCTTTGGAAGAAGACGATCAACGGCGTCGAGTACTCGTTAGGCTCGCTTCCGTTTGGCGGCTTCGTCGCGCTCCCGCAGCTCGCGCCGATGGATATCATCGAGGGCGAAACCGAAACCGATCGGGCCAAGCTGCCGCGGATTTCCGTGCTCGATAAGATCATCGTGGCGGTGGCCGGACCGCTTTTCAGCATGCTGCTCGCGGTCGTCTTCGCGACTTTGGTCTGGGCCGTCGGGCATCCGGTCGGCGAGGCCGATACGACAACCGTGATCGGTTATGTCGAGCCCGGTTCGCCCGGAGAAAAGGCCGGGCTCAAGGCCGGCGACAAGATTCTCGAAGTGGACGGACAGCCGGTGACGCGCTTTTCCGGAATGAGCGACAGCGTGACCTGGAATGTGATCCGGAGCGAAGGGGAGTCGATCCCGTTCGTGGTCGAGCGCGGCGGGCAACAAATCTCGGTTTCGATCGTGCCTTACATCGCGCCGACGAGCGGATGGCGGCGCAAAAGCGTGCGGCAGGTGCTGATTTATCCCGCGTCGAAACCGATTATCGACGAGGTGGAAGCCGATTCGCCGGCGGCAAAGGCTGGCTTGAAGCCGGGCGATGTCATTCAAGGCTTTAACGGGCAGCCGATGTATAACGCAATCGCGCTGGCGGATTACATCGGGCAACATCCGAAAGACGAGCTGAAGCTCGAGGTGCAGCGGGGCGATCAGCGTTTCGAGACCGCGCTCACGCCTGCGATGTTGATGACGCGAGGGAAATTGGCGCCACGGATCGGCATCGCCTGGGACACGACGGGGAAATTGACCATCGCGCATCCGAATCCGATCGAGCAGGTCTACGACAGCGTCACGAGCACGTTGAACACGATCGAGGCGGTCGCGTCGCCGAAGTCCGACGTGAAGTTGCAGCATCTCAGCGGGCCGGTTGGGATCGTGCGGATTTATTATTTGCTCTTTGAAAGCGATCGCGGCTGGCAGCTCGCGCTCTGGTTCAGCGTCATCCTGAACGTGAACCTCGCGATCCTGAACATGCTTCCGATTCCAGTGCTCGATGGCGGCCATATCGTGCTCGCGCTGATCGAGGCGGTGCGGCGCAAACCGGTCAACATTCGCGTGCTCGAGATTGTGCAGACCGGTTGTGCGCTTTTGATCATCGGCTACATCGCCTACGTCAGCTTCTTCGATGTCGGCGATTGGCTGGGCGAAAAGCGCGGCGAGGCGCCGGCCGCGGAAGTGCAGGCCAGCCCGACCCCCTAACGGATCGTTGCGCCGTTTTCAAAGCGGAGCGTTCGTGCTTTGCTACCTTTCGCCATGAGCCGGCTTTCCTATTGCGACGATCTGCTGCACTACCAGCGCCGCGTTTCCCGCGAAGTGATGGTCGGCAATGTCGGGGTCGGCGGTGCGAACCCGATTCGCGTCCAGTCGATGATCACCTGCGACACGATGGACACGGAGGCCTCGATCGCGCAGTCGCTCGAGCTGGCGCAGGTCGGTTGCGAGATCGTGCGCATCACCGCGCCGACGGTGAAAGACTCGGCCAACCTGCAGCATATCGTTAGGGGATTGCGCGAGCGCGGGTGCGACGTGCCGATCGTGGCCGACATCCATTTCAAACCTGAGGCGGCGATAGAAGCGGCCAAGTGGGTCGAGAAAGTCCGGATCAATCCCGGCAACTACGCCGACTCGAAGAAGTTCAAGATCATCGAGTATACCGACGAGCAGTACGCGGCCGAGCTGGCCCGGATCCGTGAACGTTTCACCCCGCTCGTTAGGCTGTCGCTGGAGCGGGGGATCGCGATGCGCATCGGCACAAACCACGGCTCGCTCAGCGACCGGATCATGAACCGCTACGGCGACACGCCGCTCGGGATGGTGGAGAGCGCGCTCGAGTTTGCCCGCATCGCGCGCGATCTCGATTATCACGCACTCATCTTCTCGATGAAATCGAGCAATCCCAAGGTGATGATCGCAGCTTACCGGCTGCTCGTGGCGCGCCTGCGCGAAGAGGGCGCCGATTGGAACTACCCGATCCACCTCGGCGTGACCGAGGCCGGCGAAGGCGAAGACGCGCGGATCAAAAGCGCAATCGGGATCGGCTCGCTTTTGCGCGACGGGATCGGCGACACCATCCGGGTTTCGTTAACCGAAGACAGCATCCACGAGATCCCGGTGGCGCGCGCCCTGGTCGAGACGACGCAGGCAGCGGCGCGGTCCGGTCATGCGGCGTTCGAAACTCCCGCGACCGGTCTTTCCTTCGATCCGTTCTCGTATCAACGCCGCGAGACCGCGCCGCTCGCGGTCGGCGACGTGCGGCTGGGTGGCGAGGAGACCGTTCGGGTCGCGATCCGCCACGCCAGCTTCGAGAAGGTGGCGCACAAGGTCGATCGCATGGGCGACTACAAACCGGAGTTCGTCTACGAGAAGTCGGGCGTGGTCGAGGTCGATCCCCGGGACGCCGCCGGCATCGCCTCTCTCAACCATGAGGCGGACGCGAAAATGGTGGCGGTGGCTGACGGGCTCGACCTGCCGGTGATCACGGCCTATCGCCTGCTCGCCGCCAAGCTGGATCGCCGGCATCCGATTCTGCTCAAGGACCGCCTAACGGTTTCCGATGACCCCGATGCGGAATTCCTCCCCACCCTCCTGACCGCCGCCACCAATATCGGCTCGCTCCTTTGCGACGGGATCGGCGACGCCATTCTGGTCCAGGGCGAGCACGGGCCAGGGCAGGCTTTGCGCTTGTCCTACAATATCCTCCAGGCGGCCGGCACCAGGATTTTCAAGACCGACTATGTCGCCTGTCCTTCCTGCGGGCGGACGCTTTTCAATCTCCAAACCACCACCGCCCGAATCAAAGCCGCTACCATCCACCTCAAAGGCGTCAAGATCGCGATCATGGGCTGCATCGTGAACGGACCCGGGGAAATGGCGGATGCGGATTTTGGCTACGTCGGCGGCGCGCCCGGCAAAGTGAATCTTTACGTCGGCAAAAACGCGGTAAAATTCAACATTCCCGAGGCCGAAGCGGTGGACCGGTTGCAGGATCTGATCCGCGAACACGGCAAATGGGTCGAGCCTCCGGCAATTCCGGCCGGTGAGACCGCCGTCGCAGTTTAGAATAGTCACCTTTTTCATTCTCGAAAAGACTTGACCATCTTCTGTAATCACCGGTAGAAGTTAGAATCCGGTCCGTGCCGCCATCCCGGCGGGACGCCTCAACCTAACAATAAGGTAATTATTTCTATGAAAAAAGATCCTCGTTTTACAACAAAACATCGACTCCTCCGGTCGGTCGCGCTTAAGCGCCCGCTGCTCTGGAGTGCTGCAGTGTGTTTGAGCTTGGCCATTCCCGCTATCGTATCCGCCGCAACCGAGAACCCGAAAAACATCGGTCGCAACCTCGCCAAGGTTGTCGCCCGCGAGATGGCCGCAAAGGCCGGTCAGCAGGTGGACGCGCCCGGCACCGGTTCCAATGTCGATCTCGGCGACCGTGCGATGCGGGACGCCCAGGGGCGGCTTCTGGTCATCGTTTACCTGAAAAATCCTGGCGCCCGCGACAACGTTGCGAAGATCAAGGATCTAACTATCACCGCCGAGGACTTGAAGTACAAGGGTGGGGCCCTGAACGCCTACGTCCCGGCGGAAAAAGTGACGGAACTGGCCAACACCCCCGGGGTGTCGTCGGTCTTCCTGTCGCTTGCGCCGGTTTTAAATGTCGGTGCGACGACCAGCCAGGGCGTGCGCCAGCATCGGGTCGACCAGATCACCAACCAGGATGTCACGCCGGTGACCGGGATCACGGGCAAAGGCATTATGGTCGGCGTGCTTTCCGACTCGTTTAACACCTCCTCAACCGCGATCACCGACGAAGCGGACGACATCGCTTCAGGCGATCTTCCCGGCCCGGGGAACCCGAATAATTCGACACCGGTCCTCGTGCTGGAAGATTTCCCGCTCAGCAGCGACGAAGGCCGTGCCATGTCCCAGATCGTGCACGATATGGCCCCCATGGCCAACCAGGCTTTCGCGACCGCGTTCACCGGTGAGGTCGGGTTTGCCAACAACATCCGCCTGCTTGCCGCCCCCACCTCCGAGGGTGGCGCAGGGGCCAATGTGATCGTCGATGACATTATTTATTTCTCTGAGGGCATGTTCGAGGACACCATCGTGGCCCGCGCGGTGGATGATGTTTTCGCCGACGGCGTTTCCTATTTCTCCTCGGCGGGCAATCGGCCCGCGACGCAGGGTTACTACTCCGATTTCCGTCTCGTGCCGGACGACGGCAACGCCACGAACGGGACCAACATCAACCTGACGAATGTTCCGGCGGAGCTTTACGCGGGCGGCTTCCATGACTTCAACCCAGATCCGGGCCAGCAGGATATTGCACAGAGCGTGATTATCGGCGGCAGCTCCACCGGCACCTCGGCGGCTATCTTCGACTTCCAATGGGACGATCCCTACGACGTCAACCCGGTCTCGATCGGCGATGCGATTGTCAGCGGCACCGGGATGGTTCCGCCGGGAGGTTCTGATGAGTTCACTTTCCCCGGCACTGCGGGTGAGCGGGTCCAGATTTCGGTCTCGGCCAATCCAGCCACACCGACTTTCGATGCCATCATCGAGCTGATCGCGCCGGATGGAACTTCGATCGTAACGCAGGACACAGGCACGGACGAAGTGTTGCTCATCTTTCTCACGCAGACCGGCACCTACACGGTGGTGGTGACGCAATTCGGAACGCAGACCGGAGGAGTCTATGACTACTCTGTGGACGAAGCCACCGGAGAGCAGCTGATCACCACCGACTTCAATATGTTGTTCTTTGACGGAAACGGCAATTTCATCGGTGCCTCCGGCGAGAATAACATCCAGACCAATCGTCCGGTCGAGATCGCGCAGGTCCTGCCGAGCCAGACGACGGCCGGCAACATCGTGCAGGTGATCATCGCCCGCTCGAACACGCCTCCAGCTGACCCGCAGCCGGCCAGCCGGGTGCGCTATGTCACCTTCACGTCGGGTGAACCGCAGGAATACTTCACCTTCAATGAGACTCCGATCACCTTCGGCCATAACTCGGCCGCGGGCGCAAACGGCGTGGCGGCTTATGCGTTCTATCCGCCATTCATTCCGGAGGGGTTCACCTCCCCGGGACCGGCCATCATTGTCTTCGACAAGGATAACAACCGGCTTCCGGAACCGGAGGTCCGGCAGAAGCCCGACATAGCAGCAATGGACGGTGCGAACACGACCTTCTTTGGCTTCGATGCGAGCCAGGATAAGGACACCTTCCCGAACTTCTTCGGTACCTCGGCGGCGGCCCCGCATGCAGCGGCCATCGCGGCCCTGGTCTTGGAAGCCAATGGTGGTCCCGGATCGGTCATGCCGGAGCAGATGCGAGGCGTCCTCCAACGCAGCGCCTTCCTGCACGACTTGGATCCGTATCAATCGCGCGGTAAATCGCGTGCTCCGGGCCGTGCGCGGGTCAATATCCGTCTGAAATCGGACGGCAACAGCCTCATTAGCACGATGAATCCGAACGCGTTTGAGGTTGCTTTCCTCGGTGGCGGCAGCCTCACCCAGTTGATCCTCAATCCGGAAGCAACCGATGCCACGGCCGGCAACACGACCGAACCGTTCATTACCGAGGTCGGCTTCACTTCGCGTCCAGGGTTGGTCTTCGACAATCGTGCTCCGACTCTCGGGTTCCCATTCACCCTGGGTGACCTCACGGGCGTGATGGCGGGTGACATCATGGGCAACCTCTCCAATCCGGCGCCACCGCCAGCCATCGTGGGCAACCACTTCTACACCCTCACGATTGACATCGTGCCCGGCGCGCTGACGAGTGGTGAAGGCTTCAACTTCGGACAGGATCGCGATGAAGCGGACGCCTTCGGTCCTAACGGCACCGTCGGCGGCAACTCCGCCGATCTACTCGGCGCGAATGTGCTCATCCCCGAAGGCACGATCGCTGAAGGCGGAATGACGTTCAGCGGCATGACGAGCGAAGGCGCCTTCTCGGGCATCTTCCGGAATAAGATCGGCAGCGGTTATTCCGTCCTTGATGGCTACGGCTTCATCAATGCGGAAGCCGCGGTCAACGAGCCGCTCGAGTAACAACCTAACAAGAACTCAAGCAGAGACGGCAGGCCAGCGATGGCCTGCCGTTTTTGTTGTTACTCGAAACGGCCCCGGTGCCCACTCCCCGCGGTTGACGTGGAAGGTGGTCGCATCCATATTCGCCCTCCTCAATTGTAGGGCGACAACCTGCTCGCAAACGCTTTTGGAGCTCTGGTTGCCCCGTCAGGCGCCTCCCACCTGCAATTTCTCGAGGGATTCATCTCATGGACAAAATCCGCAACATCGCAATCATCGCTCACGTCGACCACGGCAAGACCACGCTCGTCGATCAACTCCTCCGCCAATCCGGCACCTTCCGTTCCAACCAAAAGATCGAGGAACGCATGATGGATTCGATGGATCTGGAACGCGAAAAGGGCATCACCATTCGCGCCAAGAACGCCGCGTTTAACTGGAACGGTTATCGCGTCAACATCGTCGACACGCCTGGGCACGCCGATTTCGGCGGCGAAGTGGAGCGCATCATGAAAATGGTCGACGGCGTTTTGCTCGTCGTCGATGCGCACGACGGACCGCAGGCCCAGACCCGTTTCGTGCTCAAAAAAGCGCTCGAGAACAGGGTCAAGCCGATCGTCGTGATCAACAAAGTCGATCGCGAAAACGCCCGCCCGCACAAGGTCCTCGACATGGTCTTCGATCTCTTCGTCGAGTTGAAGGCGAACGACGAGCAGCTCGATTTCCCGATTGTTTACGCCAGCGCCAAGAACGGCTTCGCCATGCGCGAAATTCACGAGAACAGCGAAGACATGACTCCGCTCTTCGAGGCGATCATCAAATTCATTCCGCCTCCGACGATCGCTTCCGAGCCCTATTTCCAGATGCTCGTCTCGAATCTGCATTACAGCGATTACCTCGGCCGCATTGCCCTCGGGCGCATCGTCAGCGGACGCGTCACCGTCGGCGACCCGATCGTTTGCATCCATCGCGACGGACGCCGCGAGCGCAGCAACGTCACCGCGCTCTTCACTTACGCCGGCATGCAACAGGTCGAGACTCAGCACGTCAGCGCCGGCGATATTGTCGGCCTCTGCGGGTTCGAGGAGGTTTTCATCGGCGAAACGCTAACCGATCGCGAGGAGCGCACCCCGCTCCAGTTCGTCGACATCGATCCGCCCACCATCCGGATGCGCATTCTCGTGAACGACTCCCCGTTTGCCGGCCGCGAAGGCAAATTTGTCACCGCCCGCCACGTCCGCGAACGCCTCATCCGCGAAACCCGCGGCAACGTCTCCCTCGCGGTCAAGGACACGGAATCCTCCGGTGCCTTCGAAGTGAACGCGCGCGGCGAAATGCAGATCGCGGTCCTCGTTGAACAAATGCGCCGTGAAGGCTTCGAAGTCATGGTCTCGCGCCCGGAAGTCATCTTCCAGCGCAACGAAAATGGTGGCCTGCTCGAGCCGATTGAAACTCTCTACGCCGAGGTGCCTAACGATAACCTGGGCGACGTCCTGCAGGCGATTGCGGGTCGTAAAGGTGAAGTCGTCAGCATGGATCACCACGCTACTCGCGTCAGCGTCGAGGCGATCATCCCCACCCGTGGCCTGATCGGTTTCGAAAGCGACCTGGTCAACCTGACCCGGGGCGAAGGCGTCATGAGCCACATCTTCCGCGAGTACGCTCCCTTCAAAGGCGAACTCGAAGGCCGCAATCGTGGGGTGATGGTTTCGATGGAAGCTGGCACCAGCAAGGCCTATTCACTGAACAACATTCAGGCGCGAGGCAAACTTTTCATCGGACCGCAGGAGGAAATTTATGCGGGGATGATCATTGGCGAAAATGCGCGCCCGGAAGATCTCCCGGTTAATCCTTGCAAGGCGAAAAACCTCACCAACATGCGCAGTCAGGGCGACGGCAAAGGCATTCAATTGGAAGCGCCCTTAAAGATGACCCTGGAGCGTGCGATCGAGTACATCGGAGCGGATGAGTACGTGGAAGTGACTCCGAAGTCCCTCCGCTTACGCAAGCGCGTCCTCGACGCCAACGCCCGCAAGCGCGCCGCCAACGCCGTCGCCGCCTAACGGAGTCTGCGGGCAGCCTTGACCGGTTGCGGCCGCACCCATAACTTCGAAATGGAAGGGAGGGAGCGATGAAAACCGAAATCCGGATCGAGTATTGCAGCGTTTGAAACTACGCGCCGAAAGCCGTCAGTTTGGCGGCTAAGATTCTCGAGCTCGGCGATCGGATCGCGTCGCTCACCCTCGTCCCATCGAGCGGCGGCGCCTTCGAAGTCAGCGCCAATGGCAAACTGCTCCATTCCAAACTCGACACCGGCGAGTGGCCGGATTTCGACGTCGTCGTCGCACAGATCAGCAAGATCAAGTAGCCGTCCGGCGACCGGTCGCGTTCGACGCG
>JALYQE010000179.1 GCA_030855965.1 Verrucomicrobiota bacterium
TTTTTCCTTTCCCGTTTAATGTTTTCTGCCAGATTCGGTCCTGTGTCGCGCGCACCCCAGGCAATTGTCGTCGCGGTTTTGTGGCTTTTTTGCCTCACCGTGAGCCGGGCCGACACCTTTACCGTCACAACCGCGGACTCTCTCGGCCCGGGATCACTTGACGAAGCGATCAACCAGGCGAACGCCCATCCGGGCGCAGACACTATCGGTTTCAATATCCCCGGCGACGGCGTGCACGAGATCTCGCTAGGCGATAACGGCTTGCCGGAGATCACTGATCCAGTGACGATCGACGGTTATACGCAACCCGGCGCGAAGGCCAACAGCCTCGCCCTTGGCGATGATGCGATCATCCTGATTCGAATCGACGGAAGCTACAGCTACGCGAGCGTTGGGCTGATCATCAGCGCGGGCGATTCTATCGTCCGCGGCCTTGCGCTCATCAGGTTTCCTACCGCCATCACCCTGCAGGGAGCGGGTCATAATCTCATTGAAGGCAACGCCATCGGGGTTAATCCCGACGAAATTTTTTCCGGGTTTAACTTCACTGGGATCAACCTTTCTTCGTCCGACAATACGATCGGCGGAGTTCTGCCGGCGCAGCGCAACGTCATCTCGAATAATGTTGACGCGGGCGTCTGGATCGGTGCCGACGCCAGCCGCAATACTATCCTCGGCAACTACATCGGAACCGATCCGACGGGCATGGTTCCGATGGGCAACGGAAGCGGACTGATGATCTTCGGCAAAGAGACGCAAATCGGCGGCCTGACGCTGGAAGCGGCCAATGTCATCTCGGGTAACGGGTTGGCCGGCATCTACCTCGACTACCCGGCAACGGAGAATGTTGTCGAGGGCAACCTGATTGGCACCGATGCGACCGGCCTCGGCAACGTCGAGAATCTCGCCGCCGGCGTTTCCATTTGGGGCTCAAATAATTTGATCGGAGGACTGGCAGCTGGCGCGGCGAATAAGATCTTCTTCAATTTTTCCGCCGTCCAAGTGACGGAGGGGATCGATAGCGGACATCAGGCCGTCGGAAATTCGATTCTGTCGAACTCCATTTATGCTCCCGCCCTCTCAGACGGCAGGCCGGGCGACCCCATCGACCTGGACATCTATGGGAATTTCGAAGGTCCGACCAGAAATGATCTGGGCGACGGCGACACCGGTCCGAACAATTTGCAGAACTTTCCCATCATCACCTCGACCTCGTTTCTTCCGGATCGGACCACCGTCCGAGGTGGACTGAACAGCACGCCGTCAACGACGTTTACCATCCAGTTTTATTCGCGGGACGTTGCGCCAGGTGCAGGCAACTTCCTGGCCAATTTCCTGGACACCGAGACCATTACGACCAATGCCGCCGGTCAAGCCTACTTCGCCTTCGATCTGCAGCCGTTACCTACTGATTTATTGCTGATAGCGACTGCGACCGATTCGGAGGGTAACACTTCGGAATTTTCGAACCAGATTTCGGTGCAGGTCGCCAACATCTCGACCCGCGGCCAGGTCGGGACGGGCGATGACATTCTCATCAGCGGCTTCGTTGTGCACCGAGCTCCAGGTGGTCCGGCCGACTATACGAAAAAAGTGCTGCTGCGCGCCCTCGGTCCTTCCCTGGAGGTCGATGGAGTGCCCCTTGCGGGCAGACTCGACAATCCAACTCTCGAGTTGCACGACGCCAGCGGCGCGGTTCTCGCGACCAACGATGACTGGCGGAGCGATCAGGAGGCCGAAATCATCGCGGCCGGCGTGGCGCCGTCATCCGATGCGGAGGCTGCGCTAATCGCCGATTTGCCGGATGGGAGCTACACGGTTCAGGTGCGGGGTGCCGGAGGCACTGTTGGTTTGGGGCTCACGGAAGTCTACGATCTGGAGCCGCTCGATCCTGAGAACATGCCGACTTCCGGGCGCCTGGTTAATATCTCGACGCGGGGCCTGGTGGGCACGGGCGACAATCCTCTGATTGGGGGCGTGATCGTAAACGGCGACGACGCCGAGAGGGTGGTGATCCGCGCGATTGGCCCCGACCTGGCAGCGCAGGTGCCCAACTTTCTGCCAGATCCGACTTTGGAGTTGCGCGACGGGAGCGGCGCCCTCCTCGCTTCGAACGATAATTGGCGAGACGATCAGGAGGAAGAAATCGCCGCGACCGGTCTCGCGCCTAACGATGATCGAGATTCCGCCATTCTCTTTAGCCTCATTCCAGGCGCCTATACGGCGATCGTTCGAGGCCAGGGGGAATCGAGCGGCGTGGGACTAGTGGAAGTCTACGATTTAAATTTGGGCCACTAAAACGTTTCGTTAGGCGGAAGCCGGGGGCAACTTTCCCGCTCAGCCCGGGCTCGCAAATTCCCCTTTCACAAAGCGCGGGCCGTTGTTCCTTCTTGGCCATGCCTGCCAGCGAGGACAAACGAGTCAGCACGAAGGCGACGAGCATCGTCGGGCTGGCCGTGCTTTGCAGCCGCTTCCTGGGGCTGATCCGGGAGATGATCATCGCCGCGCTCTTTGGGGCGTCGAAAAACATGGACGCGTTCCTGACCGCTTTCCGCACGCCTAACATGTTGCGCGACCTGTTTGCGGAAGGCGCGCTCTCGACCGCGTTCGTGACCACTTTCTCGCGCCGGATTGCGACGGAGGGCGATCAATCGGCCTGGCAACTGGCGAGCAAGGTGGCGACGCTCACACTCGTTTTCATGAGCGCCCTGACGCTGCTCGGGATTCTTTTCGCGCCCATTGTCATCGGGATTCTCGCGCCCGGTTTCTCCGCCGAGAAAGCTGCCCTCACGGTCCTCCTGTCCCGGATCATGTTCCCCTTCATCCTCCTCGTTTCGCTCGCCGCGCTCGTCATGGGGATGCTGAACGCGAAAAATGTCTTCGGGGTGCCGGCGCTGGCCTCGAGCTTTTTTAACATCGGCTCGATCGTCGGCGGGGTGGCGCTTTGTTATTGGCTCGATCCGCAGGCGGATTGGCGGCATCCGCACTTTGGCCAACGCGGCCTCGCCGGGCTCGCCCTCGGCACCTTGCTCGGCGGTCTGCTCCAGTTGCTCGTGCAACTTCCCTCCGCCTCGGGCGCGGGATTTCGGTTCCGGTTCGACTTCAATTGGCGCGACCCGGGCGTGCGCACGATCCTCGCGCTGATGGGCCCGGCGACGATCGCGGCCAGCGCGGTGCAGGTGAACGTGGCGGTGAACACGGGCTTCGCCTCGACTCTGGGCGACGGGCCCATCACCTGGCTGAACATCGCTTTTCGGCTCATGCAATTGCCGCTCGGGGTCTTCGGGGTGGCGGTCGCGACCGTGACTCTGCCACTCATCTCGCGCAGCGTCGCGCTCGGCAACGCTCGGGAATTTCGCGGCGCCCTCGCGCATGCAATGCGGCTGGTCATGTTGCTCACCATTCCATCCGCCATCGGGCTGATCATTTTGGCGGAACCGATCATCGCGCTGATTTATCAGCATGGAAGATTCGACGCTGCGGCCACGGTGCAGACGGCGGCAGCGTTGCGCTTCTACGCCGTCGGGTTGGCCGCTTATGCGGGCATCAAGGTGCTCGCTCCCGCGTTCTATGCCCTCGATAAGCGGCACCTTCCCATGATCGTTAGTCTTCTTTCGATCGGGGTGAATTTCGGGCTGAACTGGTTTTTTACCTTCCATCTCGGGCTCGGCCATCGCGGCCTCGCGCTCTCGGTCAGCCTGGTCGCGATCACGAATTTTCTTCTGCTCTACGCATTGATGCGCCGCCACACCGGGCGTCTGGAAACGGGTGCGATGCTGGTGACGTTAGGCAAAATCGCCTTCGCCGGAGCGGTTTTGGCGGCGGTTTGTTTGCTCTCGACCCGATATTTTATGGCCGCGGCGACCCAGGCTTCGCTGTGGCAGCTGATTCTGCAAATGCTGGTGACGATCGGGCTTGGCGCGCTGGCATTTTTCGGGACGGCCTTCCTCCTCCGCGTGACCGAGGTGCAGGACGTGGTCGTGCTCGCGCGGCGGAAACTCAAGTTGTAGCGGCGCCTAACGACTGAGCGCGCGATCGAGGTCGGCGATCAAATCGTCCGCATGCTCGAGGCCGATGGAGAGACGGAGGAGCGTGTCGGGGGTGCGCGTGTCGGGACCCTCGATCGATTGCCGGTGCTCAATCAGGCTTTCTACGCCGCCCAAGCTGGTGGCGCGGGTAAAGACGCGGGTTTCGTTAGGCACAGCCATCGCCCGGGCGCGGTCGCCCTTGGTTTCACAGGAGACCATGCCGCCGAACGAACTCATCTGCCGCCGGGCGAGCGCGTGCTGCGGGTGCGCGGTGAGCCCGGGATAATGGACGCGCGTGACCTGCGGATGCGACTCCAGAAATTGCGCGATACGGAGCGCGTTTTCGGAGTGCGCGCGCATCCGCCAGGGCAGGGTCTGGATTCCGCGATGGACGAGCCAGCAATCGAACGGCGCCGGGACCGCCCCGCCGATTCCCTGCACTTCGCGCAGGCGCTGAAAAAGTTCGTCGTCCCGCCGGGCGACGATCGCGCCGCCGAGGACGTCGCTGTGGCCGCCGATATATTTCGTAGTCGAATGCATGACCAAATCGGCGCCGAGATCGAGCGGGCGCTGGATGATGGGCGACCAGGTGTTGTCGCAGGCGAGGAGCGCGCCGGCGGCGTGCGCGATCTCGGCGACGGCGGCGAGATCGGTCAGCTTCGTGGTCGGATTGGAGGGCGTCTCGACCCAGATCAGTCTGGTCTCTTTTCGGACCGCCTGCTTGATCGCGTCGAGGTCTGTCATGTCGACGAGATCGACCGCCAATTGCCAGCGGACGAAAAGATCGCGCAGAACCTTTTGAATGCCGTAGTAGGCCTCGACCGGCGCGATCACGCGGTCGTTAGGGGAGAGGGTTTGGAAAAGGCTCATCGCCGCGGCCACGCCGGAGGCAAAAGCGGCGCTGACCGCGCCCCCTTCCAATTGCGCGAGCGCGGTCTCGAGCGCGGCGCGGTTTGGGTTGTCCGTCCGGGTGTAATTAAACCCGGGGAAACTGCCGTCTTCCGCCCGCTGGAAAGTGGTCGAGAGATGAATCGGCGCCGCGACCGCGCCGGTAACCGGGTCGACGCCGCGGCCGGCGTGGACCGCGATCGTTTCGGGACGCCAGTGGGGATTGTGCTCTGCCATGGGGCGCAGCGTAGAGCAGGGCGCGCGCGGTTGCCAATCGCCAAGGGAGAAGGGGCCTTTGCGCCTGATCTGTAGCGACGCGCTGACCATCGGGGCGCAAAGGCCCCTCCCACATTTGCATTTGACCTCTTGCGGGTCCAAGCGGAAAAACCAACTGCACCAACCGCCGGCCCGCTCTATCGTGCCGGCTCTGCTTTTATGATTTACGACGACGAAGTCTTCACAATGGCCTGCGACCAGTTCCAGGTCATCGCCGATTACTTGAACATCGACAAAAACGATCGCGACCGGCTGATGTACCCCAAGCGCGCGATGGCCGTGACTCTCCCGGTGCATATGGACGACGGCAGCACCCAGACTTTCCAGGGATACCGGGTGCAGCATCACCTCACCCTCGGCCCGACCAAAGGCGGCACCCGCTTCGCGCCCAACCTCTCGATGGGCGAAACCGCCGCGCTCGCGATGTGGATGAGCTGGAAATGCGCGCTGAATAATTTGCCGTATGGCGGGGCCAAGGGCGGCGTGGCCTGCGACCCGACCAAACTTTCCCGGAACGAACTCGAGGCCGTCTCGCGCCGTTACATGCAGGAAATGATCCCGTTCGTCGGCCCGAAAACCGACATCATGGGCCCCGATATGGGCACGAACGAGCAGGTCATGGCCTGGTTCATGGATACGTATTCGGTCTATCAGGGCTATTCGGTGAATGAAATCGTCACGGGCAAGCCGGTCTCCATCGGCGGCACCGAAGGCCGGCGCGAATCGACCGGGCGCGGCGTCGTTTACCTGATCGAGCGCGCGATGGACATGCTCAAGATGGACCCGGAGAAATCGACCGCGATCATCCAGGGTTTCGGCAACGTCGGTTCGGTCGCGGCCCTGTCGTTAGGGCTGAAATCCGGAGTCAAGATCGTCGGGATCAGCGATCACACCGCGGCGCTTTACAACCCGAAGGGGATTGACGTCAAGGCGGCGGAATTGCACGTCCAGAAAAAGGGGAATCTGCGCGCCTTCGATCAGGGTGACCGGATCGCCCCGAACGAATTGCTCGAGCAGCCCTGCGACATCCTCGCCCCCTGCGCGGTCGATCGGGTGATCACGGAAAAAAATGCCGACAAAATCAAGTGCCGCATCCTGGCCGAAGGCGCGAATGGTCCGACCAGCCCGGAAGCCGATCTGCACCTGAACAAGCGCTGGGACGAAGTGTTCCTCATCCCGGATATTCTCTGCAATGCCGGCGGCGTGATCGTTTCCTACTTCGAGTGGGTGCAAGGCCTGCAGGCCTTCATGTGGACGGAAACGGAAGTGACCGACAAACTTTTCCGCATTCTCGAGCATTCGTTCACGCAGGTAATCCGGCGGGCGAAGCGCGACAAGGTCTCGCACCGGACCGCGGCGATGGCGATCGGCGTGGAGCGCGTCATGAAAGCCAAGCAGATGCGCGGGCTTTTCCCCTAAAGCCGGGGCAACGTGCCGGGAACCTACTTCGCCGGCGAGATAAGGTAGATGACGTGGACGGACTGGCTCACGGTCACGGGCGCGAGGCGATACTGATTGGGGTTCACATTCGCCCGCTCGGAGTATGCGGCGGAGCTTTGCGCGACCATCGATCCGCCGAAGATGCGCGAGCTGATTTCCGGAAAATTGACCGGCGATATCGCAAAGACGGAGCGAATCTTCATGTCGGTCGTCCTCAGTGTTTTTTCCGCTTTGCTGCGCGCATCGGCTAAGGCCGTGCCCCAGGCTTCCTCTTCCACTTCTTCCTCTTTGGCGAGCCCTTCACTGATCCCGGAGAACTCGACCCCGCCGAGCGCGATCAGGTCATCGACCAGCTTGGGAAAGCGATTAAGATCCCGCACCTTGACCACGAAAGGACGCCTCACGACATACCCGATCACCTTGCCCTGGTCCTCCGGGCGACCCGGCTCCTGTTGGAACTGCGGCTCGGAACGCAGATCGCTCGCGACGACATCATCCGGCGCAACCTTTTGCTCGTCGAGCATGGTGAGAATCTTCGACGCCTTGGCCTGCACTTCCTGGTTGGCCTTGGTCAAATCGGCATTTCGCGTCACCAGCTCGAAGCGCAGGGTGACGAGGTCGGCCGCTTTCTTGATCTCGGCTTTGCCCTCGACGTAGATGTAAGGCTCGTTAGGCAAGCCGCCCTCGGCGAAGAGAATTCCGGGCAGAAGAAGAAGGGCAAAAACGAGCGTCTTCATGGTGGAAAGTGTGCCGGACTTTACGAGGAAAGGATTCACGGCTCAAGTGGTCGACGATGAAGTTCTCGCACGTGGAAGAGAAACGCGACGGGCGCCTGCTCGATGTTCTAACCGATGACGAGGGCGGGTTGCGCATCATTGTTTCACGGCTGGGCGCGGAGCTCGTTAGTCTGGCGCGGCGGACGGCGGATGGACGATGGATCGGCTTTCTTCATCGCGACAACGACCTCAGCCAGCCGCCAAGCGGGTGGGGGAACCACGCCACCGTCATGGGCTACTTTCTGCACCGGCTGAAGGACGAGAAGAGTCTTTATCGTGGGCAGGAAATTCGCGGCGCGACCCACAGCTTTCTGCGCCACAAAATATTTTCGGATGTGACGGTGGAGATCGGCGCGGCGGAGCGGGCCTCTCTTACCTGCCGGCTTACGCCAAACGAAATCGCGGCCGAGGAATATCCGCTCAAGGTGGCGCTGGCCCTGACCTACACCCTGGCCGGTGACGGCGTGGAAGTGAGTTTCCACTTTCACAATCATGAACCCGAGCTGACGGCGCATCTCGAGTTTGGCCTCCATCCCGGGTTCGCCGCGACCAGCTTTGGCTCCTTCCAGTTCGAAATGCCGAGGGGCCGCTATCGCCGCTGGTTTTCGCCGGAAAATTATCTCACCGGCGAGACGGCGGAGATCGATCACCAGGGCGGAGCGATGCCTTTTGAGCGCGGGAAGCTGCGCGGCTCTTACATCCTCGAATTTATCGACGTGCCGGATCGCACCTTCGTTTACCGCGATCCGCCGAGCGGGCGGGAGGTGACGCTTGATCTGGGCAGCGTGCCTTATCTGACTCTTTGGTCCGATGGCGGTGCTTTCCTTTGTGTCGAGCCCTGCTGGGGCCTGACGGATCGTCACGATCAGCGTCCTTTTGAAGAGAAGGATGGCATCCAGGAGATTCCGGCCGGCGGCGATCTGCGCGCCGCCTTCACAATGAAAGCATTGGTCCGCTAATCGGCCGCGGCAGCCTTGATCGCCGTGCGCGCCGCGGCGGTGCGCGTCTCGCAACCCAGCTTCGTCAGGATGCGCTCGACGTAGAACTTCACCGTCCCGGCCTTGAGGCCGAGGATGATCGCGATCTCGCCGTTGGATCGGCTACGTGCAGCTGGGGGCCGATGGCAGCCTGCAACTCCGGCGGATGAACGCCGATGGGACCGGCGATCTCCAGTTTGCTGCCTTTCACGACGTTCGACTTTCCGATCTTCTCGCGCGACGGAACACAACTGGCGGTGAGCGCGCTCGATCCCGCCCTGCCGATTCAGCGGAGCCAGAATGTTTTCTCCCTCAGCACCACCACCGGAGCGGTGAACGAGCTGACCTTTTACGGCGACCTGGTCAGCGACGGCGTCATCATTTACAATTCTCCTAACTACAAGGCGTTCTCGCCCGGCCTGGCGCCGACCGACGACCGGGAATCGGCGATCCTGAGAACGCTCGCGGCCGGGGCCTACACCGTCATCGTGCAGGGGAAAAAAAGCACGACGGGTGTGGGTTTGATCGAGGTTTACAACCTGCAATAGGTGGTCTCGAGCTTACGGGCGCTTGCGCCGGGCCGGGGTCGCCGGCGCCTCGGGCACCGGCATTAATTCAAAGGTGCGGAAAAGCGGCGCGAGATCGATTACCGCGTTCGCCGCTGCTTTCAGGAGGCCGCTCAGATTTTGCGTGACGGATGCCACTTCGACGCGAATGCCGCGCCGGCGCAGCTTGGTCGCGAGGTAGGCGAAGTCGGCATCGCCCGTGACGAGGATGACGACTTCGGGTTCCATCTCGACCGATAACTCGAGCGCGTCGATCGCCATCATGACGTCCACGTTCGCCTTGTAATGACCTTCCTCCGCTGGCGCTCCATCCTTGGTCACGACCATGAAGCCGTTGGAGCGCAGCCAATGGACAAATTTGTTCTTTTTATCCCGCTCGTCCTGCCAGAGCGGAATGGCCGGCGGGAGCCCGGCGTAGACCACCATCTCGATCAACTCGCGGCCCGACTCGGAGCCGGCCAGAAATTCGCGCAACCGCAGCCAATCGAGCCCGCGTCCCGCGGTCCGCACGGAGCTGCCGACGTTGGATTCATCGACCAGGACGAGGGTACGGAGAGGTAGCGGTTCCGCGGCTGTGTTCTTTGGCATCGCGCTTCACTGAACAACGTCGCGGCACTTTGCGCGAGGCATTTCGCCTAACGTTCCGGTTGATGCGTTGACACTGCTCACGATTCGGAATTTCACCCGATCGTGGATGGACCTGATGGCGAGGGAAAACCGCAATTCCCTTTCCGTGAAAGGGTTATTTCGCCGATTTCTTTTTCGCGGCTTTGGCGGCGGCGAGGCGCTCGGTCTTTTTGCGGCGCGCCGCGCGTTTCTTGACGTTATCCCTGCCTTGGCTGTTTCCCATAAGGTCGCAACCCTCGCCCGGGCCCTGCTTCTTCCCAACCGATATTATCCGCAATGTTCCGCGTTGCGTCCCAGCTATTTGTAAGCGATCGCCGCGCTCGACGGCCCGGCGAGGTGGATCACCTCGCAGCGCTGGAAGCCGATTTCGGTGCACCACTTTTTGAAGTCCGCGCCCGAGTAATCGAACGCTTCGCCAAACTCGATCAGCATGTTGAGCGACATGAGGAGGCCGAAAACATTTTCGCGCCGCGCATCAACGCCTCGACCGCAATCAGGGCGCCGCCCGGCGGGAGCGCGTCGTAGGCCGCGCGGAGGAGATGCATTTTCTTCTCCAGGTTCCAATCGTGCAGGATCATTCCCATCGTGATGACGTCCGCTTTCGGGAGCGGGTCGGTGAAAAAATTTCCCGCGGCGGTGGCGATGCGGTCGCTCAAGCCGGCGGCGGCGATGTGCCGCTGCGCGATCGGTTCGACCTCGGGGAGATCGAAGGAAACGGCGCGCAGATGCGGATGTTTCCTGGCCGCTTCGATGCAGAGTAACCCAGTCGCGCCGCCGACGTCGCAAAGCGTTTTATATTTTGCAAAATCGAATTTCTCCGCCAGCGCCTCGAAGTTGATCCGGGAAAGCCCGGTCATCGCGCCGAGGAATTGCTCCAGCTTCGCCGGCTCGGCATAGAGCGCCTCGAAGATTCCCTGCTCTCCGTGTTTAACCTCGTTCTGCGGCTGGCCGGTGCGCAGTGCCTCGGGCAGATCGTGCCAGTATTTGAAGAGTCGTGCGTTCAACATCACGAGGATGCCGCCGATGTAGCGCGGGCTTTTTTCATCGAGGTTAAAGCGCGCCCGCGGGCGTGTTGCCATACTTCGCTTCCGGTCCGTCGCCGTCGCGTTCGAGGAATTTCATCGCCACGAGCGCGTCGAAGAAATCGCCGATCGCGCGCGGGTGCAGTTGAAGCTCGTGGCCGAGCTCCGCGCCGGTCAGTTTGCGGCTGGCGAGTTTGGTGAAAAGATCAAACTCCACCGCGGTCAGGAGGACTTTGGAAGACCAGAAGCCGAAAGCGATTTGCAGGATGGGATCAGGCGTGAGGTTCGGATTTGGCTGAGACATGAAGCGAAGTTAATCAACCGGGCGCGGCGCTAGAAGCCCTTTCCGGCCCGCGGCGCAGCCGCCCGGTATGCCGCAGCCGAATCTATCCCGAACCCATTGCGATGAAAAAACGTCGATCCGAACTCATTACGATTGGTGTGACCGCCGTCGTGACGGCGGCGATCACCACTTTCGCGCGCAATTTTATCAGCGGAGAAAAGAAGATCCGCCATCGTATCGCGCAGCGCTACGGCATCTCCGATCCGCAGTTCGAGCGCTCGATGAGCCAGCTCCTCGGGCCCCCGATCCTCGAGAAAAATCTCGTGACGCCGCTGCGCAACGGGGTGGAGATTTTTCCCGCCATGCTCGCGGCCATCGCCGCCGCCGAACGCAGCATCACCTTCGAGACTTTTGTCTACTGGTCGGGCGCGATCGCGCAAAGATTTGCCGATGCCCTTTCCGCCAAGGCGCGGGACGGCGTGAAGGTGCACCTGCTGGTCGATGGCGTCGGCTGCGATTGCGTAAACGGCCCGGCGTTGCGGCAGATGAAGGAGGCCGGAGCGCAGGTGGAGGTTTATCACATTTCCAACATTGCCCGGGCCAATCACCGCACCCATCGCAAGCTCCTCGTCATCGACGGGCGGCTCGGTTTCACCGGCGGGGTCGGAATTGCCGATCAATGGGATGGCAACGCCGCTTCGTCTGACGAGTGGCGCGACTCGCACTACCGCGTGGAAGGCCCGGTAGTGGCG
The DNA here is from genome assembly GCA_030855965.1 of Verrucomicrobiota bacterium. GTDB lineage: Bacteria > Verrucomicrobiota > Verrucomicrobiia > Chthoniobacterales > UBA10450 > Palsa-1392. The sequence continues at coordinate 11,636 of JALYQE010000179.1, forward strand.
CAGATGCAGGCGGCGTTTCTCGATAACTGGATGAAGACGCGCGCGGTCGTGCTCCACGGCGAAGATTATTTCCCGGCCCTTGCCCCGGCCGGCCCGCATCGCTGCCAGATGTTTAAGAGCTCGCCGATGGAAGGGAGCGAGAGTGCGCGGCTGATGTATCTCCTCTCGATCGCGGCGGCGGAGCAGAGCATCAAGGTCGGCAACGCCTACTTCGTCCCCGATGACCTTACCGCCCAGACGCTGATCGAGGCCGTCGAGCGCGGAGTGAAGGTCGAGATCCTCGTGCCCGGCGAGCAGATCGACTCGCCGATGGTGCGTTCCGCGTCGCGCCACCGCTGGGGGCAGCTTCTCCAGCGCGGCCTGCGCATCTACGAGTTTGAGCCGACGATGTATCACTGCAAGATCATGATCATCGACGGCCTCTGGGTTTCGGTCGGCTCGGCGAATTTCGACAATCGTTCCTTCCGGCTAAACGATGAGGCCAACCTCAACATCATCGACCGCGAGATCGCGGCGACGGAGGCGGCTGCCTTCGACCGCGATCTTTCGCGGGCGCGGGAGGTCACCTATGCCGACTGGCAGCGCCGCCCGCTGTGGCAGCGCGTGACCGACGGTGCCTCCGCTTTATTGCGCTCCCAGCTCTAGGCTTGGTCGTTTTCTGGCCTGGGAAAAAGATTCCGCATCCAATTAATTGTCGGCCACGTTTTCCGAATAATGAGCTATGGTACGGCGCAAAAAGAGTTCTGGCCTCGGCCAACGCCGAGAGTTTCGGCATGAAATGCGCTTCGAGGCCAAGACTGCCCTCACAACTCAGTGCCTTACAGGCGCTGGAATTAGAACGGACACAACATTTTGAACAACACAATCCTGCTTGCCGACGAATTGGAGGTCGCCGTCCCTAACGAGGAGGTCGCCGTCCCTAACGAAAGGCCGCTCCCGGCGAAGCGCCAATTTTTCCGTCTCCCGAGGGAGCGGATCAACTGGGTGACGAGCTCGTTTTTGATCGGCACGCTCGCGCTCACTCTCACCGCGGTGCCGGCCTATCTTTGGTTCTTCGGGCTGGACTGGTTTCAAGTCGCACTCTTTTTCACGATGCTCGCTTTCTGTGGATTCAGCGTGACCCTTGGTTATCACCGGCTTTTCTCGCACATGACCTTCCAGGCGAGCTGGCCGATCCGGCTTTTCACTCTCATTTTCGGCGCGGCGGCCTTCGAAAACTCCGTCCTGATGTGGGCGAGCGAGCATCGGCGTCATCACAAGCACGTCGATCACGAGGAGGATCCGTATTGCATCTCGAAGGGCTTTTTCTTTGCCCATATCGGGTGGCTGCTTTTCAAACTCAACAGTGACGAGCCCTACGACAACGTCCCCGACCTGCAGAAGGACAAGCTCGTTTGCTGGCAGGATCGCCACGTGCAGACGATCGCCGTCGTGGTCAGCTTTGTCCTCCCGCCGATCCTGGGATTTCTCTGGAATGGCTGGGCCGGCGCGCTCGGCGCGTTCCTGCTCGCGGGCGTGGCGCGTATCGTCTTCCTGCAGCATTGCACCTTCCTCATCAACAGCGCCTGCCACACGATGGGACGCCAGCCGTACTCGACCAAATGCAGCGCGCGCGACTCGTTCCTGCTCGCGATTTTTACTTTCGGCGAAGGCTATCATAACTATCACCACGAGTTTCAGCACGACTACCGCAACGGGGTGAAGCCTTGGCAGCTGGACCCCACTAAATGGCTCATCTGGACGCTCTCGAAACTCGGGCTCGTGCGTGGTCTGCGCCGGGTGGCCGAAGAAAAAATCATGACTGCGGAGCAGGCCACACGCGCCGCTCTCCGGCCGACCCGCTGATTGCCTATGTCATTGGAATCCTGCCCCACCTGCGGTTACGCGCTTTCAATCCTGGGCAAGGACTGTCGGCATTGCGCGGCATCTTTCGCCGAGAGGTCGGCTTCCCCCGCGTTTAATGCCAGGTATTTGCCGCAGATCATCACCGCGACGGTGGTGTTCATCGCCTTCGCCTACCTGATTTTCGTTCGCTAGCAGATCGCGCGGCGTTGTCCGCCGGGCTCCGGCCCGCGTCACGGAACGGTGACCTTGGGCGCCCTTGACCAGCTTGACGTCCGCCGAGGTGATGGTATTCCTCACGCGCACGTCTCCGCGGAAGTTGCTCGCGGTCACCGGCACGCCCGCCGCCCCCTTTTGAGGGGTGCCGCCGTCCGTCGCCGTGTTTCCTCCCGCTGCCCGGCACAGTCGGTGCTCTCTAATTATGGAAATTATGAGCGCACCCTTCCGGATCCTCACCGTCGATAACGAACATTCCGTCGCCACTTCCCTTAGATACGTCTTCGCCAGCCCGCGTTTTGAGGTGCTGAGTGTCGACAGCGGCGCCGCCGCCCTCGAGCAGCTCGAGACGGTCGCCGATCCCTACGACCTGATCATCGTCGACCAGAAAATGCCGAACCTCACCGGCGTGGAATTGGTGGATGAAATTCGCAAACGGGGCATCCCCGGCGAAATCATTGTTCTCTCGGCGCACGTTTCCTCCGAGATCCGCGAAGCCTACGAACGGATGAAAGTGCACGCCATCCTGCCGAAGCCTTTCGACCTCGGCGCGCTTCGTTCCGCGGTCGACGACCTCGCGGCCTAACGAGTCTTGCAAGAGAACCTAACGAGTCTGGCCACTCGTCCGCCGGTCGCGCCGGCCGAGATCCATGAGCGTCTCCGGAAAGTTACAACCGCGTAACTTTTTACGAATTCCTTATCCACTCCGCGTTGCCGATAAATGGATCAACAAGCGCGCTAACTGTGCTTGCAACAACCATCGAAAGGAAAACATCAAATGAACAACACAAGCAAAATAATCGGAGCGTTTCTCGCGCTCGTCCTCCTCGCGGTCGCCGTGCCCACGGCCTTCACCGCTCCCGCGGTCACACTCACCGCGAGCGTGGTCGATCAGCAGTGCCAGGGCGGTGACTTCGTCAACGTCACCCTCACGGCGGCGCTGAATCCGCCGCGGTCGGGTGTCACCTATGCGTGGGACTTCGACAACGACGGTGTCCTCGACACCGAGCCGAGCTCGGATCCGACGGTTAGCCATCTCTATCCCGACGAAGAGTCGGTGACCGCCCGGGTGCAGGTGACGAAGGGACGTCGCACCCTTTCAGATACAGTGACCTTCGGCACCCTTCGCTGCGGCAACTAACCGCGGCACAGTCCTATCGCGAAACCGCGGCGAAACGATTCGCCGCGGTTTTTGCGCCTGTCAGAAGCGGCCGCGATCTGTCTTCTCCCTTCCGTAGTGGCTGGCCGCGCAATCAGGACACAAACGCCAAGCGGCCAAATTACGGGGGCGCGGCGGCGATTAAATGCCATTGCCGTGACAGCGGGCGGGGCTAACATCGCGCCAATGCCGTTTTCCGCGCGAGAACAGCTCAACGGTCCCAACAAGGCCGTGGTCGCGGCGGTCTTCTTGAGCCTGCTCGTCATTCCCCTCAGCGTCGCCGAGCGGCCGCGCATCTCCGAGGATCGCGAGCTCAAAGAAATCAACCTCAGCGCCTGGGACTGCCGCGATCGGCTCGAGGGCACGGCCAAGACCCCCGATGGCGTGGAGCGCAACCGCCTCAAGAACCGCGACGTCGCCCCGGTCACGGGCGCGCCGTCCAAGGAGATGGACACGGCGGCGTTTCTTCGTTACGTGGGTGCGCTTGATTCCCAGACGCAGGGCAAACGCCGCAAGGATCTCTCCTCGGCCCAGAAAGCGGACCTCGATAAACTCGAGCAACAGCTCGTCACCCTCATCGGCTATCTCGTCCTCGCCTACGCAGGCCCGCCCGAATCGACTAATTGCGGCAGCACCGATTTCCACGACTGGCACCTGGAAGTTTTCGCCGAGCCTTCCGATCATCCGCCGCAGCCCGGCGACCCGACCCCGATCGTCTGCGAGATCACCCCGCGCGGGCAAAACACCATTTTCCGCGACGGCGTTCGCCTTCAGTCGCTCGCGGCTTTTATTCGCGCCCCCGACTTAAGTCATGAACCGACCGGACATCCCGCACGCAAGATCCGCATCACCGGCAATCTTCTCTGGGATGACGACCACAACGGCACAGCCGACATCGGTCCGACCATCCTCAAGGTCGCTGCGAATAAATATCATAATCCGTGGCGCTCCACCGCTTGGGAGATTCATCCCGTGACAAAGATCGAAGTGCTCGATGACCTCGGCCCCGCGCCGGACGTCGCCCCGGCCGCTCCGTCCAGTGCCACCCCTCCGCCCACCGCCTCGGCCGCGCCCGCGCCCGCGGAGGAATTCATCACCCTCATGCGGCCGGTCACGATCAGGATTCCCTACGGCGAGACAGTCCTCCCGCGCGGCCTTAAGCTGCAAGTCATCTCGCGCAGCGGGCAGGGGATTAATGTCCAGTACATGGGCAAAACGCAAACCATCCCGGCGGACGCCGCCGTCCGCGCTGATCGTTAGGCGGGCAGGCGGGGAAAATTAAAATTCGGAATTACTGCTCGACAGTGCTGGCGCGACTCCGCAGTCTCCGCGCGATGAAACTTCCATTGCTTGCCTTCGTTGCCGTCCTCTCGCTTGCCACCGCCCGGGCCGAGACACCTACCTACACCGCCGCCGACGCGGCCAAACATGTCGGTGAGACCGCCACCGTCACCGACAAGGTGGAAGGCGCCTACCAGGCCAAGGGCGGGAACATTTTCCTCAACATGGGTGGCACTCATCCCAACGCCCCCTTCACCGCCTTCATTCCTAGCACCTCCGCGGAAAAGTTTCCCGACTTTAAGAAAATGGAAGGCGCTACCATTTCCGTCACCGGCAAGATCACCGCGCATAAAGACAAGGCCGAGATCGTCGTCCGCGATCCCGAGCAGTTGGCGATCAAGGATGCAGCAGCCGACAAGGGCGAGGGCGAGGGCGAAAAGACTGAGCCCAACAAAACCGAAGAGGCGAGCCCGTCTCCCGCGGCGCCCTGACGCGAGAGTTACGGAGTTAGCCAGTCGGTTACCGCGGGCTGGTCACAGCTTTTCAAAGACACCTGGATCCAGTGGCGGGTTGACCGTGATGGAGCGCACCGTGGCTTTCTCCCGTGTTTTTCCCGTCGTTAGGTCGGTATCGGTCGAAGTAAAGGCGAAGAGCAAACCATCGACGTGCTGAAAGTCAGTCATCGTATTTTCGATCGGAGTCGGGGTGGGGTCGATATCCGGATGCAACGCCCGCACATCGCGCCGCCGCGTGATCAGCCATGACTCTGGGTCGAGATAGAGCTTCGTGTTGTAACCATCGGCGAAGATCACGCGCAAGACATGGTAATTCACCTGCCCGACCGTCTCGCGACCGGCCAGTTCCACCTGATGACCGCGCTGTCTTAGCTCATGCAGGCCGAAAATATGCCCCGGCAATTCCACCCCGTGTCGCAATGCCGCTGTCGCCGTGGCGCTGGCTTCCACCGGCCCGCCTTTCCCCTTCCATTGCCAGCCGCCCTTCTCGCCCAACGCTTCTGTGAAAACATGCTGGCTGTCGGCCGAGACATCGATCCGCATCCGGCCCGGCCGCGCCGCCAGGTAGATCCCGTCCACTTCAAACCCCGGATCGACGATATGCAGATCGAAGCGGATGGAATGCGCCGCCTCGATCGCCGCCCGGCCCCCGACTGCCTCCGTGTGGCGCTCGATCAATTGCTCCAACGTGAGCGGCGCCCGCTGGCAACTCAGCAGCCCCATCGACATCGCCAAAAAGATGAAACCAGCGCGCACAGATAATTGCATTCCCTAATAAGACGCCGCCCCCGGCGAGAATTGTCTAAGCAGGTTGCAGGGCGAGTGCTCCGCTTGCCGAGTTGCAGGGATGACCGCCGTGTCGTCCGAGTTTCCCTTGTAAATCAAGCGCCCCGCCTGCCGCCCCTCCTCCAGTAAAAATGGTGATCGACATTGCCGCTATTTTTTAGCGGATTACAGCAATGAACTTCCATGTCGCACGCGATGGCGTCATCATCGGCGAGTTCAACGAGCAGGACTTTCGGGACAAGGTCTTTCGCGGCGAGGTGCGCCGGGAAGACTTCTATTGGACGGAAGGGATGACGGAATGGCAGACCGTCGCGCATTATCGCCAGGGCGCGCGGACTCAGGTGATCCGGCGCGAACCGCCCCCGAAGAAAAGCTGAGAACGGACCGCGAAAGTTCTCGAGCTTCGTTGACGTTATTTTCGTTAAACGTAATCTCCAACTTATGAGCGATCCATCTGCAGAAGCGAAACGCGCACGTAACGACCGCAGCCTGACTCGCCGAAAGTTTGTCGGGATGAGCCTGGCCGGCGGAGCGGCTCTCTTGGCCGGCAATCCTTTCGGCGCCACCTTGGCGAGCACGATGACCCTGGCCGAGAACACGACCTTTAAACTGGGCGGCGATCTGCCCGTGAACCGGCTTGGCTTTGGCGCGATGCGCATCACTGGCGACGGCATCTGGGGTTGGCCGGCTGACCGGTCGAACGCGCTAAAGGTGCTCCGCCGCGCCGTCGAGCTGGGAGTGAACTTGATCGACACCGCCGACGCCTATGGTCCTGACACGAGCGAGCTGCTCATCGCCGAAGCGCTGCATCCTTATCCCTCCGGCCTCGTGATCGCAACCAAAGGCGGGCTGACCCGGCCCGGTCCCGGATCGTGGAAACCAAATGGCCAGCCGGATTATTTGAAAAAATGTGTCGAGGGCAGCCTGAAGCGGCTGAAGCTCGAGCGGATCGAGCTTTACCAACTGCACCGGATCGATCCCAAAGTGCCGATGGAAGATTCCCTTGGCGCGATCAAGGAAATGCAGGACGCCGGAAAGATCCGGTACGTCGGGTTATCCGAAGTGTCACCGGAGCAGATCGCGCAGGCGCGCAAAGTGGTGCCGATCGTGAGCGCGCAGAATCGCTACAACCTTCTCGACCGTGACTGGGAAAAGACGCTCGCTTATTGCGAGAAAGAGCAACTTGGCTTCATGCCCTGGTCACCGATCGGCGGCGGCGGTGGTTTGAAGTCGAGTGAGACGCTGCAAGCGGTGGCGAAGGCGCATCAGACGAGTGTCTATCAAGTTGCGCTGGCCTGGTTGCTCCAGCGGTCGCCGGTGATGCTGCCGATTCCCGGGACGGCCTCGGTCGCGCACCTGGAAGAGAACGTGGCGGCGGCGAACCTGAAGCTGACTCCCGAAAAGTGGAGCTCACTCGACCGTAAGAGCTGAGAAAGGGCGCCGGGCACAAGCCCGCCCTGGCATGGACACACTCGAAACCGAGCGCCTCTGTCTGCGCCCGATGAAGGAGTCGGACGGAGCGTTCCTGCTCGAGGTCTTGAACGAGCCGGCCTTCATTCGCAACATCGGCGATCGCGGCGTGCGCACGGTGGAGCAGGCCGTGATCTACCTGCGGGAGCGGATCCTCGCGCAATACGAGAGCTATGGTTTTGGGATGTTGCTGGTCGAGCTGAAGGAGTCAGCGGAGCCGGTCGGGATTTGCGGGCTGATCAAACGCGACAGTCTCGAAGACATCGATGTCGGGTTTAGTTTTCTCGAGCGGTACTGGTCGCAAGGTTACGCCGCGGAAGCGGCCAGCGCGGTCGTGCGCGATGCGATGGAGCGGCGCAAGCTCTCGCGTCTCGTGGCGATTGTCGCGTTGCACAATGCCGCCTCGGTTCGGCTGCTGGAAAAGCTCGGATTTCAGCTGGAGAAGAAGATTCGGCTTACGCAAGGCGACGAGGAGCTACTGCTCTATGCGATCAGCCCTGGAGAGTCCTGACAAACGCCCGCCTCATGCAGGCGTTCATGTTAGTCGGGAAGGGGATGGGAAAATGCAAAATTGGAGTCCCTGCAAATCGCGCGTTTCATTTCGCCGTGAAAAGGCGCCGCGCATCGACCACGATGTAGCGCGCATCCTGGTAAACGATCGATCCGGGAGGCGGCGTTTTCAGGAGGGGCGTTTTGCCCTGCGCCCTGCCCAACTCTTCCTGCGGAGCGACCAGGCGAAGGTGGCGCAGGAGCCGGCTCTTTCGATGATATTTGGGGGTGAAAGCCTTCCGCTCGAGCAACCAGAAGTCGATCTGCTGGTCGCGCACGCATTGCTCTACCAACGCAGGGTCGTCGCTGTACTGCGCGCGCGCGATCTGCAGCCCCCGCTCTCGCAACGGGAGATAGTAGGCCGGATGAAAAGGGACAGCGCATTCGGCGCCGATGATAATGGAGCGCCGCGAAAAGGTCGGCAGGTTGTCGGCTTCGTCGGAAACCGATGCAATGCGGATGGTGGCGGGCTGGCTGGCGAAGAAACGGTATAGCCCCGGGGCGTTGCCCCGGACATAACTATTGGTCGGAAACGCCGGGATGAGCAGGGGATAGGCGAGGAGCAGGATCAGCACCAGGGCCACGCCCGACAGAATGATCGGCCCCCGGAATGACCTATGGTCGTTAGGCGCCCTCGACCAGCGGAGAATGGCTGCATCGAGCAGGGCGATGATTACCCCGCCGGCGAGGAGAGTGAGAAGCACCCGCATCGTGGCCTGGGTGTAGCGATTGGGAAGGTAAAGACGGAAGAGCAGGACGTGCGCGCTCGCGAAGAGCAGAAGGGAGGCGCCAATAATTTGCGGGACCAGGCGCGCCCCGCCCGGGAGAGTCTTGAGAAACGGGAAGCGCGCCGGCCGCCGGCGCAGCAAAGGCCAGAGAAGCGGCAGGAGGAACCACGGCGGCCGCGTGGGCAGGTTATGAATGCCGGCATTACCGCCCACCCAGTAGCCCCACCAGGTGGGAAGGAAGACCGGCACTCGCCCTTCGGGCCCAAACTCCGGCATGCTTTTGGCCTCGGCGAAAGTGACGAGCGGCCCAAAGACGCCCACGCTGCGGAGATAAGGCCACAGGCAAAGGAGGGTGAGGCCAAAGCCGGCGGCCGCGACCAGGTAGACTCGCGGCGCGCTCACCAACCTTGGCCCATTTTCCCAACGTAGACAGGACCAGCCGAGCACGCCAAGACTAAGCAACGCCGCGGGCGGAAAGAAGGCCGCTTCCAGTGCGATCGCTACCAGCACGCCGATGATGGAGCCGCGCACGTGATAGTAAAGGAAGGCGGCGAAGAGCGGATAAAAGAAAGCGCGCGGAGTGGCCGATGAGAGATCGCTATTTAACCAGAGGCATTGCGCAAAAAGAATCGCGGTCAGGGTCGCGGCCGCGGGCGAGCGGAAGAAGCGCCAAGCCAGACCAAAGAAATATCCGACAGCAATAAAACTGAGCCCGGAGGGAATGAGCTTGCTCGCGAGGAGAGGGTCGATTCCTAGCTGGGCCAGAAGCCGGTAAAGCGCGGCAAAGCCGCTCGGCGCGAGAGACTGAAAGTAGTCGGCGATCGGGTCACGCGGGAAATGCCCGGGATCGACATAGCGGAACATCCAGAAGACATGTTCGCGCACGTCATCCGCCAGCATGTACTCCGAGGCGAAAGCCTGCCGCAGGGCGAGGAAAGCACAGCCCGCGGCGTAGACCATCGCGCAGAGAAACCATGGCCACAGCCTGGGATCGGCTCCGGGGTTCACGGGCGCCCAGGTACGCCGCACCCGCGCGAGAAGCAGTGGCGTCGTCATGGAACGGGTAGCCGCCAGGCGGTGCTATTCCGGCGTGGTCGGAACCAGTTCCGGTGCCGGTTGCCGCAGATACGGCGAGTAAATTTCCAAAAGGCGGGCCGGCATGGTGGCGACGACTTCGGTGAACTCACCGTCGTAGACAAGATCGCGCACCGAACCTTCGCGGTGCAGGCGGGCCAGAAGGTCGGCGCGATCGGGCGGGAGGCGCAGCTCGACCGTGACCGTGCCGCGGGCGACGAAGTCCGAGATCCGGTCGACGAGTTGCTCCATTCCTTCGCCGGTTTGCACCGAGACAAAAAGGGCGTCGGGAAAATGGCGGCGCAAGGCCGGGAGCGTGTGCGGGTCGGTCACTTTGTCGACCTTATTAAAAACGACGAGCATCTGCTTGGTCTCCGCGCCCAGCTTTCCCAGCACATTCATGGTCGTGTTGTAAAAGGCCATGACTTCATCCTGCGACGCATCGAGGACATGGATGAGAAAATCGGCCAGGGCGGCTTCCTCGAGCGTGGCGTTGAAGGCCTCGATGAGCTGGTGCGGGAGCTTGCGCACAAAACCGACAGTATCGGTGAGGAGAAGCGGTTGTTTGTTAGGCAAGGCGATCTTGCGCGTCGTGGTATCGAGGGTGGCGAAGAGTTTGTTCTCCACGAAAACATCCGCGCCGGTGAGGCGGCGGAGGAGAGAAGATTTGCCGACATTGGTGTAACCGACAATGGCGGCATTCGGCACCGGCGCGCGCTTGCGGTCCTTGCGCTGGGTGGCGCGGGCGCGGCGCACGTCTTCCAGTTCGCCCTTCAGGCGGTCGATCTGGAGCCGGATCTTGCGCTTGTCCTGCTCGAGCTGGCTTTCGCCTTCGCCTTTCGCGCCGATCCCGCCGCCCTGCTGGCCAAGATGGCTCCAGGCTCTCGTTAGGCGCGGTAAAGAGTATTGCATCCGCGCGAGATCGACCTGGATGCGGGCCTCGCGGGTGTGGGCGCGGGCGCCGAAGATATCGAGGATAATCTCCTGGCGGTCGGCCACGGTCATGCCGGCGAGTTCTTCCCAATTGCGCTGCTGCGACGGGCTGAGTTCGTTGTCGAAGATGAGCACGTCGCACTCGAGCTCTTTCGCGCGCTCGACGATTTCCTGCGCCTTGCCCGAGCCAATCAGGTAGCGGGCATGGTTTTCACGATAGGAGATAAGATCGCGCCCGACGATCGGGATGCCGAGGGTCTCGACCAGCTCGGCCAGTTCCTCGAGAAGATTCTGCGCCTCGGTTTTCAGTTCGGCCGAGATATAGGCGCCCACCAGCAGCGCGCGCTCGACGGCTTTGTCCTTGGCCTTGATCTCAAACATGAGCGGACAAGATACGCAGGAAAAGAGCCGGCTGAAAGGCGAAGGAATCGATCAATTGCGAGGAGAGAAGCGTAAGTCTATTCTCGCTTTGTGATCACTCTGGCGCGGTTGCTTGGGATTTATGTGGCGCACCAGGCGGCCGAATTGCCCCACGCGGTGGAACGTGTCCGGGCCCTGGCCGGGCGGGGGTTGGAAGGTGACCGCTATGCGGCGGAGAGTGGAACCTTTTCCGAAAATCCAGGCAAACGCGATGTGACGTTGATCGAAGCGGAAGCCCTCGCCGCGTACGAACGCGAAACGGGGAAAAAACTCTCGGCCGCGGAGTCGCGCCGCAACCTGCTGACCGAGGGGGTGCAGTTGAACGATCTTGTCGGCCGCGAATTTCAAGTGGGTGCGGTACGGTTGCGTGGCTTGCGCTTGAGCGAGCCTTGCACGCATCTCGCGCGACTCACCCATCCCGAGACCCTCGCCGG
>JALYQE010000185.1 GCA_030855965.1 Verrucomicrobiota bacterium
TTATGGCGGTTCAATTCAGGGATTATTACGAGACGCTCGGCGTCTCCAAAACGGCCAGCGCGGACGAGATCAAGAGCGCTTTCCGCAAGCTCGCGCGCATGCACCATCCCGACATGGCGAAGCCGAAGGAGAAAGCGGCGGCTGAGGAAAAATTCAAGACGATCAACGAGGCCTACGAAGTCCTGAGCGATCCCGAGAAGCGCGCGAAATACGATCAGCTCGGGGCCGATTGGAACCAGCCGGGCGGGTTTCAACCGCCGCCCGATTGGGGCCGGGGCGGAGCGGGCGGCGGCTTTCGTCGTCACCCGGGCGGAAATGGCGGCGGGGTCGAGTTTGAATTCGGCGGCACGGGGTTCAGCGATTTTTTCGAGGCCTTTTTCGGCGGCGGCCGCGGCGAATCGGCCTTCGGCGGAGGCGGCGACGGTTTCGGCCGGCGACCCGCGACCGCAGAGCGCGGGCAGGATGTCGAGGCCGACATCATGGTCACGCTCGAGGAAGCGCTCCACGGTTCCGCCCGGCAGGTTTCGCTGCGCCGGAGCGACTCCGAAAAAGTGGAAACTTACCAGGTCAAAATCCCGCGCGGGGTGCACGAAGGCCAGCGCATCCGGCTCGCGGGGCAGGGAGAGCCCGGCGCGCGCGGCGGGAAAAAAGGCGACCTCTTTCTCCGGGTGCGGCTGGCGCGCCATCCCGATTTTTCGGTCGAGGGAAACGATCTCGTGCACGAGGCAACGCTGACCCCGGCGCAGGCCGTGCTCGGGACGGAGCTGGAGGTGCCGACGCTGGAAGGATTTCGCCGGCTGAAAATCCCGGGCGGCACGCAGGCGGGCCAGCGCTTCCGGCTGCGCGACCGTGGACTGCCGACCGCGACTGGCGGGCGCGGCAATCTTTTTGTGGTCACGCAGCTCGCGATCCCGAAAGAATTGAGCGAAGCGGAACGTGCTCTTTGGGAGAAGCTCGCCGGAGGCTGACTTCAACGTGGGAGGGGCCTTTGCGCCCCGATGGGCTGCGACGTCTCCCCTGATCGGGGCACAAAGGCCCCTCCCACATTGGATCGCTCGACAAAAGGGCGTCGCTTCCGGTAAGAGACCCGGATGAAGATTGCACTCGGCTCCGATCACGCCGGTTTCCGTTACAAGGAGAAAATCAAAGAACTTCTCCTCTCGTTAGGCCACGAGGTCGAAGATTTCGGCACCACGAGCGAGGAGCCGGTCGATTATCCGAAATTCATCCGCCCGGCAGCGGAAGCGGTCGCGCGCGGTGAATGCGAACGCGGGATCGTCCTGGGCGGTTCCGGCAACGGCGAAGCGATGGCGGCGAACAAGGTGCGCGGGATCCGCTGCGCGCTCTGTTGGAACGAGGAAAGCGCCCGCCTTTCCCGCCAGCATAACGACGCCAATGTCCTGTCGTTAGGCGAACGGATGATGCCGGAAGAGCTCGCGCTCGAGATCGTGCGCATCTGGCTCACAACCGATTTCGAGGGCGGCCGGCATTCGGTGCGGATCGCCCAGCTCGACCTGTAGCTGGGGACGCTATCCCCGGCCGAGCGTCGAGGGGCCCAATTTGTAGCCGGGGACGCTGTCCCCGGTCGCGCGTCGAGCAGGCGCCGCCGGCGGGGGAATTATGGCAGAGACGGGCTGCGCGTCCGGGGACAGCGTCCCCGGCTACAGGGCGAGCCAGACGCTGCCGAGGAAAACTGCACTGACGAAGGCGTTGCTCTGGAAAAAAGCGCGATTGATTCCGGCCAGGTCAAGCCTTGCCGCGCTCCGGTGTTCGTAAACGAGTGCGCCCGCCACCAGCGCCATTCCGAAAAAGTAAATCGCGCCTAACGACGCTGCGAAACCGAAGGCAAGCAGGGCCGCGAACATCGCGAGATGGAGAAATTGCGCGAGCCGGAGGGAACGATCGATCCCGAGGCGCACGACGAGCGAGCGCAGCCCTTCGCGGCGATCAAATTCGAGATCCTGTGTCGCGTAAATGAGATCGAAGCCCGCCACCCAGGCGATGACCCCGGCGCCCAGGAGAAGCGGAGCGAACGCGATCCGGCCGGTGGCAGCGATCCACGCCCCCGCTGGCGCGACCGCGAGCGCGAGCCCGAGAAAAAAATGGCTCGCGGCAGTAAACCGCTTGGTCAGCGAATAAAAGAAAATGATCGCCAGGGCGACGGGTGAAAGCAGAAGGGTCGCTTGATTGATCGCCGCCGCGCCGGCGACGAAAGCGGCTGAGCTTGCCACCAGCAGCAGGCCGGCCGCGGGCCGGGAAAGGAGCCGGTGCCGCCGCTCGGTCCGAGGGTTCCGCTGGTCGAGGTCCCAATCCGCCAGCCGGTTAAACAGCATCGCCGCCGTCCGGGCGAAAACCATGCAGAGAACGACCAGAAACAGCAGCCGAAGCGAAGGCCGGCCGTGCGTGGCAACGAGAAGCGCGCCGAGGGCGAAGGGCAGGGCAAAGACGGTATGCGAGAACCGGATGAGGCGAAGGAAGCGGATCAGCCCGCTTTCATTGGCAACGGCGCTCATCGGAGCAGCGTCTCCAACCGTTCCCGGGCGGAAGTGAGGATGGGCAGCCCGTGGGCGAAAAGGAGGCGCTGGAAGGGCCAGTCGAGCAGCCGCCCGAGCGAGCGCCGCATTTCTTTTTGGTCAGTGCAGTACTTCGGCGGGAGGAAGGTGAAACCGTAGGGCTCGAAATTGATCAGGGCATCGCCCACCACCATCGTCCCGCCCTGATCCACGAAATGGAAAGCGGTCTCGCCGGGTGCGCCGCCGGCGATGGCAATGGCGGACACCCCGGGGCTGATTTCCTCGGCGTCAGCGACCGGCCTTGCCCAATCCGCTCCGAACTCTTCGGCGACCTCTGCGGAGGAGAAAACAGGGGCTTTGAAGCGTTCCGCAAAGGCCTGCGCGGCACGGAGATGATTCGAATTCGTCAGTACGATCCCCGCGACCGGGTCGGGCCCGGTCAAATCCTCCAGAGCGGCGGGCGCCAGCGGGATCGGGTCCACGAAGAAAAGCCCGGCCTGGGCTTTGACCGCTGTGGCGAAAAGATCGGACTTCACCGAGGGATCGTAGGCCTGCCAGAGGGCGAGGCAGGGGGTGAGCCGGATGAACTCAGGAGCCTGAGACATGAGGATTTAGCGCCGTGGCCCGAGAGGTTGGCATCGTAGGTGCTACAAGAGACATAATTACCAGAAACACCATATGATGACCTTCTCCTATCAAGCTCGCGATGGCGCCGGGAATATCGTAAACGGTATTCAAGACGCGATCAACGAGGACAACGCTGTCACCAGTCTCATGAGCCGCGGGCTCATGGTGCTTTCACTGCAGCAGAAATCAGCTGCCAGTCGCACCAAAAATAAGGCTTGGACGGTCAAGGAAACCGACCTGGTCCTTTTCACTCGCCAGCTCGCCACCATGGTCGATGCCGGCATCTCGCTCGTCCAGGCGCTGACCGCGCTCTACGAGCAGTGCGACCCGAAACGCCAGAAGAACCTCCGCACCGTCATCAGTGACGTGACCTCGCGGGTTCAGGGCGGTGAAACTTTCCACGAAGCGATCGCGAAACATCCGCGCGTCTTTAACCGGCTCTTCGTCAGCATGGTGAAAGCCGGCGAAGCGGGCGGTCTGCTCTCGGAGATTCTCGACCGCCTGGCCGGCTTCCTCGAAGCCAGCGCGCGTTTGCGCAAAAAGGTGAAGTCGGCCATGACCTACCCGGTCATCGTCATCAGCATCGCCTTCCTCATCACGACCTTCCTCATCGTCCGGGTCGTCCCGATTTTCGGAGAAATCTTCAAGGATTTCGGCGCCAGTTTGCCGGCCCCGACGCAATTCCTGATCGACCTGAGCGACTTCATTCGCGCCCGGTGGTACTTCATGATCCTCGGCATGGTCGGGGCCTTTTTTGGGATCCGCACCTTCCTCCGCTCCACCCGCGGCCGCCAGTTGAGCGACAAATGGAAGCTCAAGCTGCCGGTCTTCGGTCCGCTCATCCATAAGATCTGCATGTCGCGCTTTGCCCGTACCTTTGCGCAGCTCATCCGCAGCGGTGTGCCGATCCTGGAAGTGCTCGACATCGTCGGCGGCACCTCTGGCAACCACGTGGTGGAGGAGAGCATTAAGGGTGTGAGCACCGACGTGGAGAAAGGCGACAACCTTTCGGTCGCGCTCTCGAAGAAGAAAATTTTCCCGCCGATGATGCTGCGCATGGTCGCGGCCGGTGAATCGACGGGTCGTATCGACACCATGCTGGAGAAAATGGCGGACTTCTGGGACGAAGAGATCGAGGCCCTGCTCGACGCGCTCACCTCGCTGATCGAGCCGCTCCTCATCGTCTTCCTCGGCGTCATCGTGGGCGGCATCGTGATTGCGATGTTCCTGCCGATCTTCAAATTGAACGAAGTAGTTTCGCAGAGCAAAAGCTAGGGAGAAGCTTGCTCAGTGAGAGGGAGGGCGGATCGCAAGGTCCGCCCTCTTTATTTTCCCCGACTCTTTCCCCCCGGTGGAGCGAGACTCTGTCGAGCCGGAGCACAGGCATCCTGCCTGTGGGGACTGCGGGCGTCCCGCCTGCAGCAAAGGCCGAAACAGGCGAGACGCCTATTTCCCCACAGGCAGGATGCCCGTGGTCCAGCTCGACAGAGTCCCGCCCCACCAGCTGGAGTGGGACTCGTTAGGGAGCGCCACTTTCGGGATCGCCCGCGAAAAATCTTGCCCGGGGCCCGACTGTGCGAGACGAATTCTCCATGCCGGAGCTGGACGATTTCAAAAGCTCCGTCGCGCTGATCGTTTCCAGCTGCGATGCCTTCTTCGATGCCTGGCGGCCGTTTCAGGCCTTCTTTGACAAATTCTGGGGCGATTGCCCCTTCGACATTTTTCTGCTCACGAACGAACTCGAGATTGAGTCGCCCCGCATCCGCGGGATCACGGTCGGGGAAGATCGCGGCTGGTCGAGCAATCTCCTTCTTGCTCTCGGCCAGATCGACCACCCTTACGTGCTTTATTTTCAGGAGGACTATTTTCTCACCGCGCCGGTCGCGCGCGCGCAGCTCGCGCGCGACTTCGCGGAGGCGATGGAAGCAGGCGCGGATTCGCTTTGTTTTCGTGCGCGCTCGAAATT
>JALYQE010000197.1 GCA_030855965.1 Verrucomicrobiota bacterium
CGTTAGGCCGAAGACGACCAGGAAAAGAAACCAGCCGAGCGCGGAGGCGTAGCCCATCTGCAGAAAACGGAAGGCGCTGTTGAAGAGATGGTAGGCGTAGAAAAGAGTCGAATCGACCGGCCCGCCCTGGGTCATGATGAAGGCCTGAGTGAAAATCTGCAGGGTCGCGATCAGCCCCATGACGAGGTTAAAAAAAATGTAGGGCGAAAGGAGCGGGAGGGTGATGTGCCGGAAGCGCTGCCAGGCATTCGCGCCGTCGAGCTCGGCCGCCTCGTAATAGGTCGCGCTGATTCCTTTCAAGCCCGCCAGCCAGATGATCATGCCGCCGCCGGCGCTCCAGAGTCCCATCAGGATGAGCGCAGGTTTGCTCATCTGTTCGTCCTGCAGCCAGTTCGGCCCGTGCACCCCGAAGCTGGCGAGGAACGCGTTCAGCATTCCGGCATTCGGATTGAATATCCAGATCCAGAGAATGCTCGAGGCCACCACCGGCATGATCGAGGGCAAATAGAAAAATGTGCGCCAGACGGCGACGCCCTTGATCTCGAGATTGAGGAGAAGCGCGATCCCAAGACTGAGCGCCATGCCTAACGGAATCCCGATGATCATGTAGAGGGTGTTCCCGACCGATTTCCAGAACAGCGGGTCGCCGCCGAACATCCAGCGATAATTGGCGAAGCCGACAAAGCGCGCCGGATTCAAAATGTCGTAATCGCAAAAGCTGATGATGACCGAAAAAAGAATCGGGCCACCGGTCAGGACGATAAAACCGATGATCCAGGGCGAAGCGCAGAGCCAGCCCCCGCGCCATTGCGAACGGAAATAGCGGCTGCGCGTCCCTTCGATCGCCGCCCCACCGCGCGGTCCTTTCGTTTCCCACCAGTAAATAAATCCCGCGCAGAGCGCGACGAGCCCGAGATAAACCGCGATGAAATACTTCCATGGCACGAGCGGACCGCGCGGCGGGCTGAGCACGCGATCGAGTTGTCGCTGCACGGTTTGATCCGCGTCGTCGAGTGCGGCCTGGGGCGAGAGCTTGTGAAAGATGGCGTTTTCCGTCGCGCGTTTTTGCTCGTTGAAAAGCAACTGCCCGACCGGCGTGACCGGCCGGATGGGCGAGGTGTCGATGAGGTCATTCAAGAGCCGCACGCCGTCGCGCACCTTGGCCGGGATGGTTGGATTCCCGGCGACATATTTCTGGTAAAGCCACTCATTGATTTCGCGGTTCGCACTTTGCGTCGGGACATAGACCAGCCCCTGGCTGCCGAGTTGCAATCGGTTCGCCTCGCCCATCACGGCCGCGGCCCGCTGGCTGGAGAGATATTTCAACAACGCCCAGCCGCCTTCCTTGTTCTTGGCCGTCGAGGGAATCGCAAAACACCATCCGCTCACCCAGCTCAGCGCCGGCCGGCCCGCGGCCACGGCTTTCGCCGGCAAAGGCGGGGCGGCGACGCCGTAATTCAGGTTGGCGCCGTATTGGGCGAGGGCTTCAGGAAAGGTCCAGTAGCCGTCGATCTTCAGCGCTACTTTACCCTGGAGAAAAGGATCGAGCTGCCCGGTCTGGGCGCTGCTTTGGAAAGCATAAACCGCCGCCGCTCCGCCTAACGAGTCGTAAACCTGCGTCATCCATTGCAGTGCCTCGACCACCGGCGGCTCGTTCAGGGTCACCTGGCGGCGGTCCGGGGTCATGAAACGGCCGCCATTCATCCAGGCGTAGAGGTAAAGCCAGGCGTTGCCATAGTTAGGCGCGAAACCCAGCCGGGTGAGCGCGCCGCGCGGGTTGTGCTCGGTTAATTTCACCGCCATCTCCGCCAACTCGTCCCAGGTTTTGGGCGGACGCGCTTCGCCATTGGCGTCGACAAAGCCGCCGCGTTTGAGCAGATCCTTGTTATAAAAAAGCGCGCGGTCATCGACCCGCTCGGGGACGCCGTAAGTGCCGCGCTCCCCGGTGATCGGGTCGGTGTAAATCACTTCCTGCCAGCAGGAGCGGTAATAATTTTCCGCGCGAATGGCGTCGGGATCGTCGCTTTGGGCTTCGCGGGCGAGGAACGGATCGAGCTTGGTGAAAGCGCCGCGCGCGGCCCACTCGCTCACCGCATAACGATCGAACAGGATCACGTCGGGCGGCTCTCCGCCGGCCACGCTGACCAGGAAACGCGTCGGATCCGCCGTCTGATCGCGCGAGGCGCTCTGCCCCGCGATGACGCGATAGATCGGATGGCGCGGATCTTTTTCATGCAGCGCCCGGCTCTCCGCTTCGAAGGCGAGAAAGGCCTCGTCATAGGCCGCCTTGTTTGCCCCGGCGTCGCCGGTGTAGTTGATTTCGACCACGCCCGGATCGTTAGGCGCGATCGCGCGCTGGGGCGCGAGGAACCAAAGAAGACCGGCCAGCGCGGCAACGAACAGGACGATTTTCCACGGTGACATCGAGCTGGCGAATTTGGCAGCGCGACATGAAACTGACCAGCATTTTGCGCCCCGCTCCCCCTGGGGCGCGATGCTACGGCGCATGTCATTCACTTATCGAAATAACGAGCTCTGGTGCGAGCAGGTTGCGGTCGCGCAGATCGCGGCCGAGACCGGCACGCCTTTTTATCTCTATTCCGCGGAGCGCTTCCGCGAAAATTTCAACGCCTACGCGCGC
>JALYQE010000201.1 GCA_030855965.1 Verrucomicrobiota bacterium
GATTTCCTGGGGGATGGCTCCCAGCTTGGAATTCGCCTCGAATACGCGGAGCAACCGGAGCCGAAGGGAATCGCGCAAGCCTTCCTTGTCGGAGAAAAATTCGTCGGTGACGACGGCGCAGCATTGATCTTGGGAGACAACATTTTCTACGGCAATCTCGATTTTTTTCGCGATGCCCTCGCGATCGATCGCGGCGCATGCATCTTCGGCTATCAGGTGCGCGATCCTGAACGCTACGGTGTGGTCGAGTTTGGATCTGATGGGCACGTCATCAGCCTGGAAGAGAAGCCAAAGAAGCCGAGAAGCCAGTATGCCGTCCCGGGGCTCTATGTTTACGATGGTCAGGTCGTCGAATTGTGCAAAACCCTTCGCCCTTCGCCGCGAGGGGAATTGGAGATAACCGATCTGAACATGATCTACCTGCGCCAGAATGCGCTCCACGTGCGTCTCCTGGGTCGAGGAATGGCCTGGCTCGACACGGGTACGCAGACAAGTCTGCTCGAAGCCGCTAACTACATCGCCACGATCGAGCACCGACAGGGATTGAAGGTAGCTTGCCTAGAGGAAGTCGCTCTGCACATGGGATTTATCGATCCTCCTCAAGTCGAACGGCTGATCGGTGATCTGCCGAAGGGCGAATACCGCTCTTATCTCGAGCTGGTCTGTCACGAAGGTGCCAATTCAGTTGCCCGCGAGCCGCGAGCGTAGGCGGAACAAACTGTAGGCAGCGCCGCGCTGTTTATAGTAATTCTTAAACTTTGGCACTGCTCATGCTCATTATGAGCTGTCACATGCGTCTCAGATATCACTCCTCTACAGCCCGATTCAGCCGAAACGCCACGTCCACTGGTTTCACCTTGATTGAAGTACTTGTGGCGCTCGTCATCTGCGTGGTCTTCGGAGCAGCCACCTTTGCGACCAACTCGCAGCTTCTCATCAAGTTAAAGGCGCAGAAAGAGACGACTGCTGCCACCATGTTGCTTCAGCGCCGGATGGAACAGCTGCGCGCCACCGCGTGGAGCGACGTAGCCAGGTCCACGTATCTCAAAGACACCGTCATCGCCGATCCAGCTCCATCCAATCCGAACCTTACCCAGCAGCAAATCGCCGCCTACGTGGCCTCAATCATAAACGCGGAAGCGCCGCTCGGTGGACTGACCGAACGAATCACGGTTAGTGTCTATCCTCCCGACGGTGGATTTGCGGCCGTGGCTGAGCGCAACTCTTCCAACCCGGCAGGCCAAATCATCTCGAACATCTCCAATCTTACCCCCGAGACTTCCGACGGGGTCTATTCCTATCTCACAAATTCTAGAAACGCGCGTCTCTTGCGCATTGACATCCTTTTGAGCTGGAATGGCCCGGGCTCGCGGACTCTTCGGCGGAGCAGGCAGTTGTCTTCGGTTTTTGGAATCGGGAACATCGCACCATGAAGTTGCATCCTAACCTTCGCATCCGCGGATTCTCTCTGGTCGAGCAGATGGTGAGCCTTACCTGTGGCCTGATCGTCCTGGCGGCTGTGCTCATAGCCGGAGTTGCGCTCCAACGCAGCTTTGCGGCTGTTGAAGGTTACTCCAGAGCAGAAGGTGACCAACTCCGCGTGCAGGATTATATCGCGATGGATTGTCGCCGTGCAGTGGGGGGAGTTGTAGCGAGCAACACACTCACCTTGAGCATACCGACCTATTACGACCCCGGCTCCAAAAACCCGGTCGACCCGCAACATCCGACCGGCGGTTCAATCCAATATGGAACCGGCACCGTCCCGATCTCCTATTATCGTTCAGGTAGCAATTTCATCCGCCAGGTCAACGGGACAGAGTTTGCCATCGCAACCAACGTTGAGAGCTTCACCGTAACCCCACAAGACCTGACTTCGAGTGTCACCTGCAGCGTCACATTCGCGCCCCGTTTCACGAACATGCCAAACGTTGGCCCGGTCAACGGCACCACTGTTTTCTCGAATACGTTTCTCCGCAATGCAGTTGCCCGACAGTAAAACTACTATGAAATCAAAATCCTCTAACGAAAAAGGCAGCATCCTGATGACGACGCTGTTCACCATAACCATTTTGACGATGATCTGCGCGACAAGCCTTTACGTCACATCGCAAAATGCCAATGCCACCACCCAAACCGCGAGTTGGCAACAAGCGCTCGCCGGCGCCGAAGGAGCCGTCGACCAGGCGATGGCCGCTATGAATAGCCAGAGCTGGGCAGGTTGGTATACCGCCACAGGGGCGCTCCCCGCAGGCAAGCCTAACTCCACCAATCCGGTCTCAGCGAGCGGACCTCCCGCTTCGGGTAGTTATAATTACTATTTCCCGGCGACGCTCGCCACCAGCCCGGTATCTGGTGCGGCCAACGAGTCAGGCCAAACCGTGGCGAGCTGGGTCACAGTCGACACGGCAGGATTACCGACCAAGAACGGTTACCAGGAATATCGCATTCGGGCGACCGGTGTGGTTGGTGCGCCCGGTCCGGCGCGAGTTTCCAATCAAAAGCTGGATAATCAACTGCGCAAGATCAGCCTTCGGTTCGATCGCTTCACCGGAACAGCTGTTTCAACCCCCCAAGCAGCGCGTCGGATTGAGGTTATCGCGACGCCGGTGACCAACAGTGCGTTTCCGCGCGCCATCACCATGCAAAATTGGCTGAGCATGAATGGCACCGGCAGCATCATTGATAGCTTTGACTCGAACTCGCCTATTTATTCGAACAACGGGCAATACGATCCGACCCCGGGCCGTTACAAGTTCAATGGCGATGTCGGACTCGTCTCGAGCGCAAAGGGAAACAACGTCTCAAGTCTCAAAGACAACGTTATTCGCGGCAGTCTGCAATACAGCGGTCCCGCGGTAAAGAAGACGGGTGGCGTCACGGGAATTGTTTCCTCTCCTTTCAACACCACACTTCCCGCGCCCTCGGCTCCCACCGGAACCTTCACGCCTTACAATTCTAACCCGAACAACGACACTGTTGTCGCCTCCGGTACTTCCGCAAGTAGCCCGACGCGCCTGAAGATCAACGGGGATTTTTCGCTTCAGCAGAATTTTACTATTACTGCCCCCCCGCCCCCCGCGGGCCAGCCCGTGCAGGATACTTACTTGGAAATTTGGGTCACTGGCAAGTACAACGCGACCGGCAATTCGCTAGTGACACAGAGACCAAACGTGCATGTCACATGGTATGTGGACGGGAGCATCAGCGTTGCTGGCAACGGCTACGCTAACCAAAGCGGTCGCGCGGCCAATGTTTCGTTCATCGCCATTGGAGCCGGTAGCATCACTCTTTCCGGCAACGGAAACTTTATTGGTACCTTCTACGGGCCGCTCCGCGATGTAGCATTCACGGGTAATGGTTCTCTGGTGGGTGCAGTCATTGGAGACAACCTCACAATCGGCAGCAACGCCAGCATTCACTATGATGAGGCGCTCGCAAACAGCGGTGGCAACGTCACCTTCTCCAACTACGCTTACGCCAGCTGGTTTGAAGATAACTCCGACCCCGTTAGAAACATCGTTTACTAAGGGTGCGGTGGTCACGAGGTCGTTCGCTCTTCATCGCAGACGCTGAATAAGTCAGGCTAGTTCGTATTGCTCCGACCAACGAAGATTATACGGTAGCTTTGACAAGACGAGCGCGCAGGGGGTCGCTGGCGGATACGCATGCGTACTTGGGCGACCGATTCGCAGCGCCAGTGTTTTCGGCGATGCG
Source organism: Verrucomicrobiota bacterium (assembly GCA_030855965.1). Classification (GTDB taxonomy): domain Bacteria; phylum Verrucomicrobiota; class Verrucomicrobiia; order Chthoniobacterales; family UBA10450; genus Palsa-1392. The sequence goes on from JALYQE010000201.1 coordinate 3,718, forward strand.
GTGACTGTGGACGCCAGCAATCTCAAGGCTGTTCGCGGAGAAGGTGATTCGTATCCGCCAGGAGCCGAGTCACTGCGTCGGCATCCGTCGCATCGTAATATCCGCGAATGACGCCGCTCCGATCCACCAGCACCAGGCGAGTGCTATGGATCGGGCCCTCCGCTCCGCCTTCACCGGCCGCGAGTTTGAATCCATCGTGAGACAAGCGGTAGATCGTGTTCTTGTCTCCGGTGAGGAAATACCAGCGGCCGGGCTGGGCCTCCAGTTTGGCCGCATACTCTCGCAACACCGCCGGCGTGTCTCGTTGCGGATCGACACTGAATGAAACCAGCTTTACGTCGGTGTTCCGGAGCGGTCTTTGTAACTCCCCCATCCGGCTGCTGATCATGGGACAAGGTCCGGGGCAGGTGCTGTAAATAAAATCCGCGATCCAGATTTTACCTAACAACTGCTGGGTGCCATAGGACGCACCGTTTTGATCGGTCAGCTGGAATCCCGGCACAACCCCAATGTTGGGCAACTCATGGCTGGAGAGCCGGGCCACCTGCGCCTGACGCAGGTAAAAGAGGACGGCGGCGGTCAGGAGCGGGATGAGAATGAGCGTGGCCTTCCAGGCCAGGGCGCGCCACGACAAAGGGGAGCGTGTCGGCGCGAGAGTGGTGGTCTGACTCATAGCTTGGTGAAGACCAGCGCGCCGAGGAGGAGTGGGAGGTAAATAATGGAGGCAAAAAACAGCTGCCGGGCCGTCGCCAACGTCCGCTGCATCTGAAAGCGAAACGCGAGGCCAAGAAAAATCGCGCCTAACGAGAGCGCGACTGGCAGGTAAAGCAGTGAGACCATGCCAAACCAAACCGGGGTGACACTGGCGACGAGCAAAAGCACGGTGAAGAAAACACTTTGGCGTCCGGTCCGCGCGCCTTCCACATCGCGGCCGGAAAGCATTACGAAGCCGGCCCGCGCGTAATCTTCCCGGTACATCCAGCCGATCGCGAAGAAGTGCGGCAGTTGCCAGAAAAAGAGGATCGCAAAAAGTGTCCACGCGGGCGGGGCCAGGTCGTCCCGGGCCGCCGCCCAGCCGATGAGCGGCGGGAGAGCGCCCGGAATCGCGCCGACCAGAGTGTTCACGGTGCTGATCCGTTTCAACGGCGTGTAGGCGAAGAGATAAATCGCGATCGTGGCCGCGGCCAGGGCGGCGCTGAGGAGATTAACCCCGAACGCCAGATAGAGCACGCCGCCGGCGCCGAGCAGGGTCCCGACGATCAAACCCTCGCGCGGTAGCATGCGCCCCGATGGGATCGGCCGCATCTGCGTGCGGACCATGATGGCGTCAAACTTGTGTTCCCACCATTGATTGAGCGCGGCCGCGCCGCCGGCGGCGAGAGCCGTCCCGAAAACCGCGTGTAGCAGCGCGATGAAATCCATCGGTCCACGCCAACCGACATAAAACCCGACCGCGGTCGTGATGAGAACGAGGAATGTGAGGCGCGCTTTGACGAGCTGGGCGAGGTCCGCCATCGTCCAGCCTCTTTCGAGCGGCACGGCGGGTGTTTCGATAACGGCGGCCTTCATCATCCTCCCACCTCCACGAGCTGTTCTTTTGGAACCAAGGGCGAAGTCGCAACGCCCGCCCGCCGCAACCGCAGCAGGGTGGCGGAAATGACGATCGCGGCGGCGAAGGTAAGGGCTCCGACCGCGACGTGAGCGGTCGCGATATCGGCCGCCTTGTTACTCCAGATCGTCCAGGCGCCGAGGGTGATTTGGAGGAGCACCAGCCCGAGCCAAAGGTTCGCCAGTTTGCCCAGGAAAGAAGAACCATCCTTTTCCCGCCTAACGAGAAGCCAAAACGCGGCAATCGCCAGGCCAATGATCGCGGCCATGAAACGATGCGACATTTGCAGCCAAATCTGCCCAGCCGAGACCTCGGACAGGGCCAGGGCATTCCGCGACTCGTTGATGCCGGCGATCGTCGCGGGATCCGTCGCTGGAATGACCTGCCCGTAGGCGAGAGGGAAATCCAGAATCGAAAGGTCGCGATGCTGGTGCCGCATGGTCGCGCCGAGCGCGAGCTGACCGTAAATGAGAGCGGTGACGACTAGCGCGAGGAGAGCGAGCGAGCGCCGCGGAATGGGAGTGCTGCGCCGTGAAAGCCGGCCCCAGACCGGCGAGGTAGCGAGCGCGATGACGACGAGCAATCCCAGAAAGGCTTGCGCGAGGCAGGCGTGGAAAATCCCGATCTGGTCCTTGAGTAGCGTGACCCGCAATCCACCGAGGATGCCTTGGAGAATAACCGCGCCTAACGACACCCAGCCGAGCGTCTTGAGCCAGCGTTCCGCTTTGGAAAAAGCGAGCCAGAACGCCAGGATGATGCTGAGAAAACCGATCCCGGACGCGAGCAGGCGGTGGGTGTGCTCGAAGAAAATCCCGCCGACCCATTGCGAGACGGGGAAGAAAAACATGTTGTAGCCGAAGGTCGTCGGCCAGTCGGGCACGGCGAGCCCAACGCCTTTGCTCGTGACCATGCCGCCGCTGCAAATCAGCAGCAGCGTCGCCCCGGCCAGGAACCAGGCAAAGCGATGGAGGAACGGATTCGTTTCAGCGGCGGGCGTGCGCATCGGTTCGTGGGTTGAATCCGGCACGACGCCGGTCCCCTTTCTTATCCGCCGCCCGGGTTGGCGGTTTTCGGCGCGCCCGGCGGTGCCACGGTGCCGGGAGTCGGCCCGACCGGTGGCTCGCCCGGAGGACGCTCCAAGGGTGGCGGCATGCTCTGGCCGCCGGAAAGTTCGACCCGTTCCTTCAACCACGCTTGATAATCATCCGGCGTGTCGACCACCACCATCCCCTTCATTGAGTAATGGCCCAAGCCGCAAAGCTGCCCGCAGATGACCTCGTAGCTGCCGGTCTTGATCGGCTTGAACCACATCGGGATGATCTGCCCGGGAATAGCGTCCTGCGCGATGCGCATGTCCGGCAGGCAAAAATTGTGAATCACGTCCTTGGCGGAGAGATCGATGATGACGTTGCGGTCGACCGGGACGTGCAATTCTCCGAGCACAACCAGGTCGTCTTTTGCCGCGGGGTCGGTTTTGTCCAATCCGATTTCGTTCGAGTTGCTGATCAGACCGACTTCGCGGCGACCGAAGATCCCGTCTGGTCCGGGAAGGTGAAAATTCCAGCCAAACTGCTGCCCGATGGCGTGGACGAGGATGGCGTCTTTGGTTTCCGGGAAGGCATTGACCCGTTTTGCCCAGAGCGGAATTGCGAAGCCGACGAGCAGAACCGCTTCGATCAGGACGACGGCAAATTCCAAGTGAGTAGAGATCCCGCTGGTCACGCCTTCATGATTCGCCACCGGGTTGCGGCTCTTCCGAAAACGCCAGAGGACGAAGATGAAAAAGGCCGACCACCCGACGAAAAGCGCGCCCATGAACCAGTGCGAAAATTCGATAATATGATCAATCTGGTAGCCGTGCTCGGAGGCGTTTGGCGGCTGCCCGAGAAATTGATTGATGAGAGCCAGACTAGTCATATTTCTCGAGATCTTCTTCGATCAGCTGTTCATGCGGTTCCAGCGGCACGCTGGAATGACGCCAGAGATGAATGCCGAAAGCACTTATTCCCGCGAGCACCGACATGATGGCGCCGAGCATGACCCAGATGGCGACCGCCATGTTGGCCGAGGTCGCGGAATCCTTCGCTCCCATACAAGTCGCGCAGGCGAGAGCCTGAACGGTCGGCAAGACGAGCAGCAGCGTTACCAAAGGGATGAGCCTCGCTTTCATCAGATTAGGCGGAGCCTTTTCATTTTTCGCCAGAACCAGCAGCCATAAACGATCAGCGCGACCGCGGTCAGGAAAGAGACGATGGCGCCGGTGGTGTAGGCCGAGGTGTCTCCCACCTGGTTCACCCACAGGCACCAGATGCCGATCCCAAACGCGAGCAGGGTCGCGAAGGTGATGAAGATGATATGGAAAGCCTTGAGTGACATTTAGCGGGCAACCGGATCGTACCAGGCGAGGTAGGTCAGCCAGAAAAGAGCGAAAACGAAAATGGCGGTGAAAATCAGGACCTGGTAGACCAGCTTTTTCTCCGCCGAGAGGTGCATGAAAATGTAAGCGACCAGGCCCGCCTTCAAAGTCGCCACCACCATGGCCACGGCGATATTCGCCGCCTGCGAACCGAAATCGAGGTAGGAAAGGAAGACGGTGATCCCGGTGAAGACGATCAGCGCCGCCCCGACCAGGAGATAACCGCGAACGTGTTTGCTGACGTCGTGGGATTGAGGCGCGTAGTGCTCCGTCTCGTGTGCAACCGGCTCGGTCGTTGGCGGATTATTCATCGGTTAGAGCAGATAAAAGAGCGGAAAAACAAAGATCCAGACCAAGTCGACAAAATGCCAGAACAACCCCGCTACCTCAACTCGATTTGCGAGATGCTCCGGGTTCTGCCGGTATAATTTCGACCCGATCGGCAGCCAGAAATAGATGAAGACGAGCACGCCCCCGAGAACGTGCAGACCGTGCAGCCCTGTGATCGTGAAATAGGTTGCGAAATAGGTGTTGTGCGAGGGGACAAACATCGTCGCCCGCTCCACGTCGGCCTTGTCGATGTGCGCGATCTTGTCCGTCGGCGGCACATAGAGGAAGTGCGGCCGATCCATCTCCGGGTTGGTCGGATCGGTGAAGATAGGATCAAGCCCGATTTCGTATTCCTTGATCTTGGAGTCGTGCAGCGCCTCGTGATTATGAAGGTGGCCGGTGATTTCGACCCGCGGCGGCAGGCCCTTGGTCAGAAGATGTTTGTTCCCGAGATAAGGCTCGTACTTTTCCAGCGCGCTGGGCTTAATGTAGGCGCCGAAGTGGTGGAACTTCTGCGGCCACTCCGAATACAGCTTCACAAAAAGGAAGAGGATGCCGCAGAGGATCGTGATCCCCATGTAGATCTTGTATTTCGTGAACTGCCGCATCTTGAGTGCGGCCCAGGCCAGCACCACCGTGACCGAGGATGCGATCAGGACCGCCGTGTTCATCGTCCCGACGGGAACGTTGAGCAGGCCGTGCGGCCAATAGCCGGGCTGGGCATCGAGCCGGAGGAAAATGTAGGCGGAGAATAATCCGCCGAAGAGCATCACTTCCGAGGCGAGGAAGAGCCAGATGCCGACTTTGGCATTCCAGAGGCCCGTATCCGGCCGGGCGGTGACTGTGTACGGAATTTCCATTTCTAAGAACTCCGTCAGTGGCTAAGCGACATCGTTGGCTCGTGCGGCGCCCGTTCGTTAGGCTCGACCGGCTCGGTCTGCATCGTGAAATCCTTCTCCCGGCCCGGCAGGCTGTACTCGTAAGGCCCGCGGTAGGCCACCGGCGTAGTGGCGAAGTTGCCATGCGGTGGCGGCGAGGGCGCGGTCCATTCGAGGGTGGTCGCTTCCCAGGGATTGTCGTCCACTTTTTCGCCGTGCTTGATGCTCCAGAAGAAATTAATGATGAACGGAATTTGCGCCAGGCCCATAATCCACGCCGCCCACGAAATCGGCGTGTTCCATTCAAAGCCGCTCAAGCCCCAGACTTTCTCCGAGGCCAGGTTCCAGCCTTGGCCGCCGTCGTACCAGCGGCGGTGCATCCCGATCATGCCCTGCAGAAACATGGGCAGAAAGATTGCGTTCATGCAGATGAGCGAGGGCCAGAAATGCACCTTTCCCCAGAAGTCGCTCATCTTTCTTCCAGTGGCCTTTGGAAACCAATAATAAATCCCCGCAAAGACCGCGAAGATCGTCCCCGGCGCGACGATGTAATGGAAGTGCGCGATCACGTAGTAGGTGTCGTGCAGATAAAGATCGGCGGTGTTAAACGCCAGCGGAATGCCCGTGAGGCCGCCGATCCCGAACATCGGCAGGAAAGCCGTCGCGAAAAGCATCGGCACCGTGAACCGAATCGACCCGCCCCACAGCGAGATAAAAAACGCGCTCAAGATGATGACCGACGGGATCGAGATAATCATCGTCGTCGTCTGGAAAAACGCGCTCACTACCGTGCCCATGCCGGTCAGCCACATGTGGTGCGCCCAGACGATGAAAGAGAGGAATCCAAGCACGAGCGTGGCCAGGACGAGGGACTTGTAACCCCAGAGCGGCTTGCGGGTGTTGTTCGCGATGATCTCCGCCACGATGCCCATACCGGGAAGAATCAGCACGTAAACCTCGGGATGCCCGAGGAACCAGAAGAGGTGCTGCCACAACAGGGGACTGCCACCGCCGCTGATCGGCACTGCCGCGCCATTCACGACCAGGCCGCTCGGGAGGAAAAAGCTCGTCCCGGCGATCCGGTCCATCAGCTGCATCACAATCGCCGACTCGAGCGGCGGGAAGGCGAGCAGAAGCAGGAACGCGGTGACAAACTGCGCCCAAACGAAAAACGGCAGCCGCATCCAGGTCATCCCCTTGGCCCGCAGTTGGATGATCGTGGCGATAAAATTGACCGCGCCGAGGAGCGACGAGGTGATGAGCATGATAAACGCGATCAGCCAGAGCGTTTGTCCGTTAAAAATAATGTGATACGTCGGCCCCTTGTCCGCGATATCCGCCAGCGGCGTATAGGAAGTCCAGCCACCCTTGGCCGCGCCGCCCGGGACGAAGAAGCTCACCAGCATGATGATGCCGCCGACCAGAAACGCCTGGTAGCTCGCCATGTTGATCTTCGGGAAAGTCATGTCGGGCGCGCCGATCTGGAGCGGGACGACGAAATTGCCGAAGGCCGCGAAAGCGATCGGCACGATCCCGAGGAAGATCATGATCGTGCCGTGCATCGCGCCTAACGAGTTGTAAAATTCCGGGGTCATGACGCCATTTGTCATGCTCCCGGGGCCGAGCATGCGCTCGATCAGATTACCCACAACCGGCAGCGCTTCGCCCGGGTAGGCGAGCTGCCAGCGCATCAGCATCATCAGGACAAACCCCAGGAAGAGAAAAATCAGCCCGGTGATGAGGTATTGCAGGCCGATTACCTTATGATCGGTCGAGAAAACGTACTTCTTCCAAAAACCGAGTTCGTGGTGCCCGTGCTCGTCGTGGTGATGGTGCGGATCGTGACCAGCGTGCGAGACCGAAGAAGATGCGTCCATAAATGCGAAACTGACAGTCAGTATCAGGCGAAAGTTTTCAAGTGGAAAGAGACAATATTAGTTCCGTGTCCGCCCCTCAGCTGGACGCACCTGCCTGCGCTCGGGAAACGAACTAGCGCCGTCCGTTTCAAGGCGTCAAGAAACCTCAACGCCGCCGGATTTTGCGCCGCTTTTCCGGAACCGTTTTCTCCTGCTCCAGCTGCACCTCGCGAAATCGCCGCAGCGAATGATTCGCGATGCTCTCCTCAAACAAGTCGCGATTGATCACCTGGGCCGCGGCCGCGCCCTGCCCGGCGGCGATGATCATCTGGCAATTGGCCGGCGTCACACAGCCCGCCGCGTAAAGCCGGGGCACGCTCGTGCGCATGCAGTGGTCGACCTCGATCTGTCCGTCGCGATCGAGCTCCGCGCCTAACGACTTGGCCAGTTTGGTGTGAAAAATGTCGCCCCGGGTGGTGAAAATGCAGTCGATCTTCACCTCCGTCGCGCCCTTCAGGCGCAGCCCGCGCACCTGGCATTTTCGGTGATCGACCCCCGTGATTTTCTCCCGGTGCACCGGGATTTCGTATTCCTTGAGCAGCTTCGCGTGTTTCCGGCTCCAGCGCGGTTTCTCCGCGTTCGTCGCCACCACCACACAGGGCGAGTAGTGCAACATCCCGAGCGCGTAATCGACCGCTTCGTCATTCGCCCCGCAGATCGCAATCCGTTTCCCGCGCACCCGGTAGCCGTCGCAGTCCTTGCAGAAAAACATGCTGTGCCCGAGGCAGTCCTTCACCCCGGGGATCTTCGGCGGCAGATGAAAAATGCCCGTCGCGAGGAGGAGCCGGTTCGTCCGGTAAGTCGTGCGGCGTCCGCGCAAAAAGAAACCCTCCTTCCGCCGGGTGACGCTCGTGATCTCGTCGTCGGCAAACGCCACCTGGTGAAATTTCGCCTGCCGCCGGCCGAATTTGAGCAACGCTTCACCGCCGACTCCGTCCGGGAATCCGAGATAATTGCGTACCTCCGGTTCCCATTTTGCCATCGAGTGGCCGGAATCGATCACGAGCGTGTCGCGCTCCGCCCGCCCGAGATAAATCGCGGCCGAGAGCCCCGCGATCCCGCCGCCGATGATGATCGCTTCCCGGCGCTCCGGGTGGTCGAGATCTTTGTGTTTGATCATAAAACTGGTTTTGCGCTCTCCGCGGTTAACCTCTTTCCTTCGCGGATGGAGGGCTGTTTGGACTCGCGGCGCTTCCCCAGGAGGCTACTGAAGATTGTAAGCCTCTACCAGCGCGACACCGGTGGTGTTGTTCAAGCGGCGCACAATCGCCGTGTAGGCGCCGGGAGCGAGGGTGGCTTCGATAGCGGACTCGCGATCGTCGCTCGGTGCGAGGCCATCGTCGGCAATCGCCATTTCCTGCAAATCCTTCCAGTTGTCGTCGAAGGCGATGAGCGCGCCGCTGCCGTCATGGATTTCGAGCGTTGGATCCTGCAGAGGATTGGCCACGCCGGCTGTGCCTAACGATGGGCCGATGGCG
>JALYQE010000206.1 GCA_030855965.1 Verrucomicrobiota bacterium
TCCTGCTCGCGAGTGAGTCCGGTGAGATGAAGCAATTGAACCACATCCGCGATCATGTCGAAAACTGGATCACGGAATCCGCCGTGCCGGACATCGAGGCAAAGCAGAGCGGCAAAGAGATCGTGGCCTCCCAGCGGGCCGGCCGGAGCGACGTGCTCATGAGCAACATTCGACGGGCGATGGAGCCGTTTGAGTCCGAACAAATGGAGATATATCGCGTCCGATCCGCCGCCGCGGCGAAGGAGCGGATCCTAACCGCGACCGGGATCAACGTCTTCTGTGCCTTTGCCGCCGCCCTCATGCTCATCTCGAGCATCTACAGTTTCGTTCTTTGCCGGCGGCAGTTGAACAAGCTGCAAAGCACCGACACCCGCATGAACGCCGTTATCGGGAGCATTCTCGATGGCATGGTCACCCTGGACGAGAAAGGCGCGGTCTGCGAGATGAACCCCGCGGCCAGGAAAATGTTTGGCTACCGCGAAAACGAGCTTTTCGGGGATGATTTCACCCAGCTCGTGCCGCGCTGCTTCGATCGCGATGCGGAAGCGTCGCTGGCCCATTGCATCTGGCCGCACCTCGTCGGCTGCACCGGCCGCACGGTTCTCGGCCTCGCCTCGCCCCGCGGAGGCGCGACCTTCCCGGTGGAAATTTCTCTCAGCGAAACCGTCGTCGAGCAGCGCAAATACTACATCGCAATGGTGCGCGACATTACCGAGCAAAAGCGCTTCGAGGAGGAATTGGCCGCGGAAAAGAAAAGCCTCGCTGTCACCCTCAGCTCAATCGGCGACGGCGTGATCACGATCGATCTCAAGGGGCAGATCATGGTTTGCAACGCCGCGGGCGAAAACATGACCGGCTGGTCGGCGAGTGAAGCGATCGGCAAACCAATCAAGACCGTCCTTCGGGTCTCGGGCGAAACCGGCCGGAAAAAGGGCGCGGGGCGCGTCGGCGGTTATCGCAACGAAGCGGAAACGATTTTGTTCGCCACGCCGGAGCGAGCCACCCTCACCGCGCGCGACGGGACTGAGCGCACCATCGAACAGGTGACCTCGCCCATTCGCGACGCGAAAAACGAACTTTGTGGCGTCGTCCTCGTCTTTCGCGATATCACCGAGAAACAGCGCGACGAGGCGGAGTGGCGCAAGGCCGAAACGCTCGAGCAGCTGGGCCTCCTCGCGGGCGGCATCGCGCACGATTTTAATAATCTTCTGACCGCGATCGTGGGCAACGTTTCCCTCGCCGCTCTTCTCCTCCCCCCGAGCAACGAAATGACCGGCCGCCTCGACGACGCCAAGAATGCCGCGCTCCGCGCCCGCGACCTGGCCCAGCAACTCCTCACTTTCGCCCGCGGCGGCGCGCCGATTAGGAAGGCCGGCTCCATCGCCAGCTTGATCGAGGAGACGGCCAGTTTCTCTCTCCGCGGCTCGCAAAGCCGGAGCATGCTCAACATCGCGCCCGACCTCTGGGCGGCGGAATTTGATTCCGGCCAAATCAGCCAGGTCATGGCGAACCTGGTCGTGAACGCCGAGCAAGCGATGCCCGATGGCGGCACGCTCCAGGTCGCCTGCGACAACTTTAAGTGGACCCAGGAAGCGGCGCTCTCGATCCCCGATCTCGCTCCCGGCAATTACATCCGGATTCGGGTGCGCGATGAAGGCGTCGGCATCCCGCCCCACCTCCTCAAGCAGATCTTCGATCCTTATTTCACGACGAAACCGAAAGGGAGCGGGCTCGGGCTCGCGACCACCTATTCGATCATCAAGAACCATAGCGGCCTAATCACGGTCGAATCGGCACTGCATTGCGGATCAACCTTCACCATTTACCTCCCGGCCGGCGCGCGCCCGGAGCACGTCGTCGCGCGCGAGCCCCTTCCCGCCTCGGCCGAACCTGTGCACGGAACCGGGCGCATCCTGGTGGTCGACGATGAAGAGGCGATCCGCGCGCTGATGGAATTCACGCTCAGCCGTTTCGGTTATGAAGTGGTCGGCGCGGAATCTGCCTTGCAGGGAATCGAGTGCTATCGCGACGCGCTGCTCCAGAGCAATCGTTTCGACCTCGTCATTCTCGATCTCACCTTGCCCGGCGGAATGGGTGGGAAAGACGCTCTGCGCAAATTGATCGAGATTGATCCGATGGTGACCGCGATCGTCTCGAGCGGCTACGCGATGGATGCGACCATGAGCCGCTACGAAGATTTTGGTTTCCGCGGCGTCATCGCGAAACCGTACGAAGCCTCGGAACTGAGCCGGACCGTCTGCGAGGTTCTCGCCGCCAGCCGCCTCGGATGCGAGCCTACAGTTCAGCTGCAGGACGCGTGCTGATTCGGCCTCCGGACGTTCCGCGCCGCAGCTTGCGCAAGTAGCGCGGCCCCTTAATTTGTCCGCGGGATGAAAGCCGCTACCGCTGACCGAGAAACGCTCCCTGCCGCCTACGATTCCAAGATCGAAGGCAACGTCATCTTCACCCGCCTCGACGCGGCGATGAACTGGATGCGGAAGAATTCCCTCTGGCCGATGCCGATGGGCCTGGCCTGTTGTGCGATCGAACTCATGGCGACCGCTTCCGCCCGCTTCGACATCGCGCGTTTTGGCGCCGAGGTCATGCGCTTCTCTCCGCGGCAATGCGATGTCATGATCGTCGCCGGCACCGTGACCTACAAAATGGCGCTCGCAGTCAAGCGCATCTACGACCAAATGCCGGAGCCGAAATGGGTCATCGCGATGGGCGCCTGCGCCTCCAGCGGCGGGATGTATCGCTCCTACGCGGTCTTGCAGGGCATCGACCAACTCCTACCGGTCGACGTTTACATTTCCGGCTGCCCGCCTCGTCCCGAAGCCCTCATCGCCGGCCTCATGAAATTGCAGGATAAGATCGCCGGCGAAAAATCTTTCACCTCACAAAAACAGGATCTGGTCGATAAAATCAAAGCGCTCGTCTGAGCAAGTTCCTCGTTCTGCCTTCTTCCTTTCTTCAATGACTGGTCCTGAATTGCTCAACTCGTTAGGCGAATTGCTCGGCAAAAAGCTGAAGGAACGGAGCGAGTTTCGCGGTGAAACGACCTTCGTCATAGACCGGGGCGACATCCGGGAAGTGGCGAAGTTTTGTAAAGAAGAACTTTCGTTTGATTACCTGGTTGATATCTCGAGCGTCGATAACTTCGGGACCGAGCCGCGCTTCGAAGTCGTCTACGAACTTTACTCCATGACGATGGCGATCCATCTGCGGCTCAAGCTGCGTGTCTCTGAAGAAGACCCGACTGTCGACACCGTCTCCGACGTCTGGCCGACGGCCGATTGGCACGAGCGCGAGATCTGGGACATGATGGGCCTGCGGTTCAACAACCATCCCGACCTGCGTCGCATTTTAATGTGGGAGGGTTATCCTTACTTTCCGCTGCGGAAGGAATTTCCGCTCGAGGGATTGCCGAGCGACATGCCCGACGTCGCCTTCACTTCGGCGGCGCCGATGGAAGGCGGGCCCTTCGTCACCCAGCCCAGCACCGAGACCACCAAGGATCGCGAACCACGCGCCCGCGGCCCGGTTCTATAATGCGCTCCTGAGGGAGTATCAAACGCCGACGGCAGCCCCGAGAAGGTCAGCCAACGTTTTGCGGGCGGCCGCGCCGGTGGCGAGCACTTCATCGTGACTAAGCGGAGCCGGGTGCAGGCCGGCGGCCCAGTTAGTGAGACAGGAGAATCCGGCCACTTCCATGCCCAATGCTCGCGCCTGAATCGTCTCGCAGACGGTCGACATCCCGATCGCGTCCGCCCCCAGGTGCCGCAACATCTTTACTTCCGCCGGCGTTTCGTATTGCGGGCCGAGCACGCCCGCATAGACACCTTGATGGAGCTCGCGACCGAGGGCTTTGGCCGAGGTGGCAAAACGTTCGCGCCAGGCGGGCGAGTAGGCATGATTAAGGTCGACAAAATCTTTCCCGCCTAACAATGGGGTCGTCCCCGTCAGGTTGAGATGATCGGTAAATATCATCCACGAGCCGGGAACGAAATCCGGGTTTACCGAGCCGGCGGCGTTGGTCAGGATAAGTCTTTCGATTCCCGCCCGGGCGAGGAAGCGCACCCCCGCGGTTACCTCCTGGGCGCTGTAACCTTCGTAGAGGTGGACCCGGCCCTGGGCGAAGACGACCCGAGTCTGGCCGACCTCGCTGAGAACAAAGCGGCTGTGGTGCCCTTTCACGCTTGAGCGCGGAAGCCCGCCGATCTCGCTGTAGGGGATAATCTTCTCCCGGGCCGGTTCCTCGACTAACGAGTTTAAGCCTGAGCCGAGGACAATCGCGACCTGCGCGTCATATTCCTGCACCCGCTCGATCGCGAAGTTGTCCACTCGTCAGGCGGCCGAGACCGGGGGTGCGGAGTCTGGTCGCTTCGTCACTGCCATCACATCCGGCCGCGCGCCGTCGTCGCGCGTAGGCACGGTCTTGCCTTCCTTGGGATAGGCGATGCGGGTGTGGAGCATGTTCATCAAAGTGAAACGGAAACGCTCGGCAATCGTTTTTAACTGGCGCAGGGTGAGGTCGCACTCGTCCAGTTGATGATCGGCCAGGCGCTGATCGATCAGGTCGTTGACCAGTTGCTCGATCTTTTGCGGCGTCGGCTTTTCGAGGGAGCGCGAGGCGCTTTCCACCATGTCGGCCAGGCTGATGATGGCGCTCTCGCGCGTCTGCGGTTTCGGGCCGCTGTAACGGAAACTTTCCTCCGACACTTCGGGGATGTCTTCCTCGCGCACCTTCATGATCTTGCCGCCTTCGCGGGCATCTTCGTATTGCTGCAGGGCGCGTTTGTAGAAATAGAAGACTAACGACGTCCCGTGATGCTGCTGGATGACGTCGATGACCTGCTGGTTGAGCCCGTGCTTGAGCGCGAGGTCCACCCCTTCCTTGACGTGCGCGATGATGATGAGCGCGCTCATGGTCGGCGCGAGGTCGTCGTGCGGGTTGCGCTCGAAATTCATGTTCTCGGTGAAGTAATCCGGTTTCACCAGTTTGCCGATATCGTGAAAGTAGGAACAGACGCGGCAAAGCGTAGCGTTGGCTCCGATCGCTTCCGCGGCCGACTCGGCCAGGTTCGCCACTACGAGACTGTGATGGTACGTGCCGGGGGCTTCGATCGTCATCCGGCGCAGGAGCGGGTGGTTCAAGTCCGATGCTTCCAGCCAGGAAATGTCGGTCGTGATTTGGAAGAGCTGCTCCAGCATGGGCAGCGCTCCGCCCACGAGCATGGCGGTGATGATGCCGTTGCCGATGGCGAAGACACTTTGGATGCCGATCATCGTCCAGTCGGTCGCGGCCGGATCGAAGAGGTTGATCGGCCCGATCAAACCGAAAGTGAGCGCGAGAAGCCAGATCCCGATTCCGACGCAAAGGCCCGCGCGGATGAGGCGGCTGCGGCGCCGCACCGTCTGGGTCAAAAGGACGGCGGTGAATCCGCTGATCAACCCGATGGCCAGCATTGGCGCATCCATCTTGTTCAACAGGATGCTGCTGAAAAGACTAACGAAGACAGCTCCATAAAGGCCATGGTTCCGCCCGAGGAGGACGCAGAGGACGAGCGGCGCAAACGCGTAAGGCGCGATCAGCCAGGCCGTCTCCGGCCGGAGGAGCGCGAAGAGACCGCTGTTGCACAGGACGATCAGCAGCTTGGTCGCGGCGAGCTGCAAGTAAATGATCCCGAAGACGAGCAGGACGCGCGAGTTCCGGAGAAAGGTATTGGGCTGGTTGATCCAGAGCTGAGCGATCGCGGTCGCGAGGAGGAGGAGGGCGATGACAAAGTTGCGCGTCGGCTCCGGCTGCTGACCGCTGAAGATGAGGAGGGCGAGACCAGCAATGAAGGTGAGAAAGATCGTCACCTTCATCCAGGGCGCGTGCTCGAGATTGCGCAACATCTCGTTTGAGGCGCGACGGCGCCGCGTCTTGCCCGAGGCGAGCCCGCGTTTCACGAGGCTTTGGCGTTGCAGGAATTTGAACATCGCTATTTCCGGCTCGCGCTGTGGGCGGGCGAACGGTGCTGCTGGTAGGCGTTGATAATCGCCCGGACCAGCTCGTGCCTGACGACATCCTTGTCGTTGAAATAACAGAACCCGATTCCGGGCACATTCTTCAGCGCCTGGAGGGCTTCAAGCAGCCCGGAGCGTTTGTTCGGCGGAAGATCGACCTGGGTGCCGTCGCCGGTCACGACGCACTTAGAGCGCGGACCGATCCGGGTCAGGAGCATGAACATCTGCTCGGTCGTGGTGTTTTGCGCTTCATCGAGAATGACGAAGGCGTTGCTCAGTGTCCGGCCGCGCATGTAAGCGAGAGGCGCGATTTCGATCGTCTCGCGGGCGACGTAGCGCTCCAGCTCCTCCGGCTCGAGCATGTCGTGCAGGGCGTCGTAAAGCGGGCGGAGGTAGGGGGTGATTTTTTGCTGCAGGTCGCCCGGTAAAAAACCGAGCGCTTCGCCCGCTTCCACTGCCGGTCGCGTGAGGATGATGCGATCGACCTGTTCCTTTTTCAGGGCCGAGACCGCCATCGCAACGGCGAGGTAGGTCTTGCCCGTGCCGGCCGGACCGATGCCAAAGACGATGTCATGTTTCTGGATCAACTCGACGTAATTTCGCTGCCCCATCGTGCGCGGGACGATCGGCGGCTTGCGCGACGAGGTCATGATCTTGGTCGCGACCAAGTCGCCCAGGTTGTCGGCGCGGGCTTCGTTCACGGAATTGAGCGCGTAATTGAATTCGTGGCGCTGGATGTCGACTCCGCGCTGGCGCGCGTTCTCGAGCTGGGTGAAGACCTGCTCGGCTTTCGCGATCTGCGCCGGTTCGCCTTCCACCTTGATCCAGCCCTCGCGGGTCGTGACTTTCACCGCCAGAGATTCCTCGAGATTTTTGATTAGTTTCAAATCGTGGGCGTAAAGAGACTGCACGGCCCGCGCGTTTTCGAACTGCAAAGTGCGCGTTTCAATCATCTCGTGGCCGGGATCTCATCAGCCGCGAGAATACGGCTGCGCCCGGAAGAGTGTCAAACGTTGGGGAAGCCTAACGGAAGCCGTAAACCAGTGCCCAATGAGTCCGCTCTTCCGGCGAACTCTCCACCGCTACGATCACGAAATAGCTCCCGGTCGACTTCGGGACGAGGTGGGCGGCGGCGAAATGGCCTTTCTGCCAGCTATCGAGCTGCTCGCACAATTTGCCATCGGCATCATAGATGTGGACCGACACTTTGGCCTGCTCCACCTCTGTCGCTATCCAGAACCAATAATCGTTGCCCTTGAAGAGCTGCTGCCGGACCGCCTTTTTCTCACCCACCCCGAGGTCTCCGCCCCAATAATCCTCGCGCACCTGGTAGCCTTGCTTGACGTAGGGCTCGGCGGATTGCAGCGCGAAAGAATGCGCATCGTCGACCGAGGCTCGCGAGGCCGCGACCTGCAGGGCGAGGATTATCCCGAGGAGAAGGGCAGTCCGGCGGGCGGCGGAAAGTGTTGGACGCATCGAGGAGGCGTTCATGGTTTGCGAGTCACGATCGCGTTGTCGATTTGCGAGGTGATTTCGTTGATTTTCTTGACCGCAGCCGGCGAAATCGGTCCGTCGGTCTCGATCAGCGGTTTCACTTCCTGGAGGGAAGTTCGGATTTGCGAAACGACCGGGCCGTTAAATTCCGGCATGCCGTTGAGCTTGCGCTGGAAATAATCGAGCAAGTCCGGTTGATGGAGCAACTCGGCGCCGTCCTCCGAGAAATGTCGATTCACCACCGAAGTCAGGACCTGCGTGCCGCGCAACCAGCCGCCCAGGCTCACGAGCTGGGAAAGTTTTTCGTCGTGCACTTCGTTCATCGCCTGCTGCACGCTGTTCTGTGTGCGGTCGAGTTCCTGGCGCACCGCCGGCCAGTTGCGGCGATCCGCTGCCTCAGTGATCGCCTTGGCGTGAGGCACGATCGAGTTTCCTACCCCGATCCCCTTGGCCAGGCTCACGACCCGCTGCCCGATCTCTTTCACACTCGGCGCGTCCTCCGCCTGCACCGCGATAAAGCCGTCGGCGATGACCGTGCCGAGGAGAAGGGCGATGCGCGGGCGTTCCGTGAAGTTGGTTCTTTTGTTCGTGCGCACGAACTCTTTCCAGTTCACGCTTTCGAGCTTGTTTAGCGCCCCGAAGATTTCGTTCGGCAACGGCACCACCACGTCGTCGATGTTTTTCGACAGGCGTTTGACGTCGATACGACGGGCCGGTTCCGCGGCGGAGGCGGGCCCGGAGAACAAAGCCAGCGCAACGCCGGCCACTAAGAATAGGTTAACGAAAGATCTCATCCGCAGCTTCGGCTATTGATTTAAAGAAGGTATTCAGGATTAGTTGGGCACTTTATGCAGAACCGTCATCCGGCACAAATCGCGATACGATCCAGTCTTATCGAATCGGAGCAACCTCTTTCGGTGGCGGTCTCCCACCGCAAGTAATTCCGCGCGTTCCTCATGAAACTGGATCGTCTCCGCGAAATTCTGGCCCGCGCCGCCGGCAAACGCGTCGCCGTCGCGGGCGACCTCATGCTCGATGAATTTGTCTGGGGCAAGGTCGGGCGCATCTCGCCCGAGGCCCCCGTGCCCGTGGTCGAGGTGACCGGCGAGTCGTTTTATCCCGGCGGCGCGGCCAATGTCGCGCGCAACTTGCGCGAGTTCATCACCAGCACTTCCGTCGTCGGGATGGTCGGGACGGATGCGAGCGGCCGCCAGTTGCTCGAGCTCCTGCGCGAACGAAACATCGAGACCGGTCTTGTGATCGAGGACCCCGCGTTCCGCACCATCGTGAAAACGCGGATCGTGGCCCGCCATCAGCAAGTCGTCCGGGTCGATCGCGAGCAGATCCGCGCGCCGAGCGCGGAGCAGGTCGCGCAGGTCACATCCAGCTTGGGCAAATTGATGCCGCAACTCGATGCCTTCATTTTCGAAGATTACGGCAAGGGTTTTCTCAGCGCGGATCTCGTTAGGCAACTTGCCGCCGATCTCCGGACGGCGGGCAAAATCGCGACCGCCGATCCCAATCCGAATCGCCAGATCGACTGGGGCAAGGTGACCGCGATCAAGCCAAACCGCAGCGAAGCGCTCCACGCCGCCGGCTTTCCACCGACTGATCCAGTCGATCCGCCACTCGAGGACAAGGTGCTTTTGACCGCCGGCCTGCGGCTGCTTTCAAACTGGGACACGGAGATGCTCCTGATCACCCTCGGTGAACAAGGAATGATGCTCTTCGCGCGCAACCAGCCGCCGCATCACATCCCGACCAGGGCGCGCCAAGTCTTCGACGTTTCCGGCGCGGGCGACACCGCGATCGCTCTCTTCACCCTCGCGCTCTGCTGCGAAGCTTCGCCGGTCGAGGCGGCCGAGATTGCCAATCACGCCAGCGCAGTGGTGGTGGCGAAACTTGGCACCGCCACCGTCTCCCCGGCGGAGCTGATCGCGAGCTTCGAGGATGATCATGGCGCCTAACGATTCCGCGCCGGCCGTCTTTCTCGACCGCGACGGAACGCTCATGCGCGAGGTCAACTACTGTGCCGACCCGAAACACGTCGAGATTTTCCCCGGCGTGCCGGAAGCGCTCGTTAGGCTGCGCGAGGCCGGCTACAAGCTGATCGTGATCTCGAACCAGGCCGGGATCGGACGCGGCTATTTCACCGAAGATCAATACCGGCTGGTCGCAGCGGAAGTGGCGCAGGCCGTTCGGCCCGCGACTTTTGACGGGGTCTATTTTTGTCCCGACCATCCCGATCGCGCGACCGAGCGCCGCAAACCGGGAACCGGAATGTTGCTCGAAGCGCAACGCGATCATCAGCTTGATTTCTCGCGTTCATTTTTCATTGGCGACAAGGCGCTCGACGTCGAATGCGGGCGCAACGCCGGCGTGCGCACCATCCTGGTCAAGACCGGCTACGGCGCGAACGAAACCCACGCCGCGCCCGATTGGATCGTGGAAGACTTTTCCGCCGCGGCCGACGTCATTCTCGCGCAAAAAGAATGAGTAAAACGGCTGGCATTATTCCCGCCCGCTGGAGCTCGACCCGCTTCCCGGGAAAACCGCTGCATCTCATCGCCGGCAAGCCACTCCTGCAGCACGTCTGGGAACAATGCCGGCGCGCGATGGCCCTCGATTCCATCATCATCGCAACCGACGACATGCGCATCGCCGAAGCCGCCTTCGCTTGGGGCGCGGAAGTCAGCCTAACGAGCCCAAAACACGCCAGCGGCACCGATCGGATTGCGGAGGTCGCGAAGAAGCTGCGCGGCGTCTCGCATCTCATCAACATCCAGGGCGACGAACCGCTGGTGGATCCGAAGTTGATCGATCAGCTCGCGAGAAAAATGCAGCGCGATCCGAAGATCGAGATGATCACCGCGGTCCATCCCTTTTCCGACCCGGCCGACGCGCAGTCGCCGCACCAGGTCAAAGCCGTCCTCGATCGTCAGGGCCGTGCGCTTTATTTCTCCCGCCACGCCATCCCCTACCCGCGCGACAACGCCGCCCCGAAATATTTCCGTCACCAGGGCATCTACGGCTACCGGCGCGATCTTCTTTTGCGCTTGGTTCGCTGGAAACCGACCCCGCTCGAAACCGCGGAAGCGCTCGAACAATTGCGCGCCTTGGAGAATGGCGTAAACATTCACGTGGTCGTGACCGCAAGCGGCTCGCCCGGAGTCGATACACCAGAGGATGCCGGGACGATTGCGCGCCAGCTGCTCGCTCGTTCGCGCCGGCCACGCCAGTCTCCTTCTCGATGAAATATATTTTTGTAACCGGCGGTGTGGTCAGTTCGTTAGGCAAAGGCCTCGCGGGCGCTTCCCTCGGCACTCTCCTCGAGTTGCGCGGACAGCGTGTCCTCCTGCAAAAATTCGATCCTTATTTGAACGTCGACCCTGGGACAATGAACCCGTTCCAGCACGGCGAAGTTTACGTCCTCGACGACGGCGCCGAGACCGATCTCGACCTCGGCCATTACGAGCGTTTCACCAACTGCGTCCTCTCCCGCAACAACAACCTGACCAGCGGCCAGGTTTACGAGACGGTCATCCTGAAGGAGCGGCGCGGCGATTATCTCGGCAACACCGTCCAGGTCATTCCGCACGTCACTGACGAGATCAAGGCGCGCATTCGACAGGTGGCCGACCCGGAAAAAGTGGACGTCGTCATCACCGAGATTGGCGGCACGACGGGCGACATCGAGGGACTGCCTTTCCTCGAGGCGATCCGCCAATTCATCCTCGAAGTCGGGCCGCAGAACGTGGTCAATATGCACGTCACCCTCATTCCCTACATCCGCGCGGCGGGCGAGCTGAAGACGAAACCGACTCAGCAAAGCATCGCCAAACTGCGCGAGATCGGTCTCCAGCCGCAGGTCCTGATCTGCCGCACGGAACGTCCGCTCGACAACGACGTCCGGCAAAAACTTTCCATGTTCTGCAACGTTGGCTTGAACGCCGTCATCGAAGCGCGCGACGTGCCGCACACGATTTACGAGATGCCGCTCATGTTGCACGAGGAAGGCCTCGACGAGCTGGTTTGTCAGCTCCTCCGCATCGAAGGCCAGCAGCCGGACCTGAGCGACTGGCGCAAGTTCGTCAACCGCGTCATCAACCCAAAGAAACAGGTCAAGATCGCCGTCGTCGGCAAATACATCGACCTGCAGGACGCCTACAAAAGCATTTACGAATCGCTCACCCACGCCGCCGCGAGCCACGATTGCGGAATCGACCTGCGCCTAATTGATGCCGAGTCGCTCGAAAACGGAGTCGATGGCCAGCTGAACGATGTCGCGGGCGTGCTCATTCCGGGCGGGTTTGGCGAGCGCGGCGTGGAAGGGAAAATTCGCGCGGCCCAGTTCGCGCGCGAAAACAAAGTGCCCTATCTCGGTCTTTGTCTCGGCATGCAGGTGGCGACGATTGAGTTTGCCCGCAACGTCTGCGGCATCACGGCAGCGAACAGCGTCGAGTTCGACCAGGAATCGACCGAGCCGGTCATTTGCCTGCTCGATGAGCAGCGCAAGGTCCGGAAAAAAGGCGGGAGCATGCGACTCGGGACCTGGCCGACCAAGATCGTGCGCGGCACTCTGGCCGAGAAAATCTACAAACACGACGAAGTGCTCGAGCGGCATCGGCATCGCTACGAGTTCAACATGAAATATCGCGACCAGATGGCGGAAAAAGGTTTCCTCATCAGCGGCACCTCGCCCGATGGCTCGCTCGCAGAATTGATCGAGCTGCGCGATCACCCCTTCTTTCTCGCCTGCCAGTACCACCCGGAATTCCAGAGCAAACCGAACAAGCCGCACGCTCTTTTCAGCGGCTTCATCCGCGCCTGCCTCGCGCACCAGGACTAACGCCTAACGATGCGCCGCGCGGCGCAGCCGGTCCATGATCGCCACCCCTAGCCCTTCCTCGGGCAAGGCTTCCGCGACAATGCAATCAAGCCTCGCGCGATCGAGCTCGCGCAGTTGCCGAAAAAGATTGGCCGCGGCTTCACGCAGATTCCCGGTCGTGCTGAGCCGGCGCGATTCGACAAAAGTTTCCGAGAACGGCGTAGCGCTCCAAAGCAGCGCGCCGTAGCGCTTTCCTTTTGGTGCCGCCACTTGTGAAATATCCTCCGCGATCAGGAGCGGCGTTTGCGGCCGATAATGCGACGGCAATTGGCCCGGAGACTCCGTGCGCACCGCATCCCGGACCCGGATCTCGGCGAATTTCGCCACTTCTTCGCGCGTAATCGGCCCGGCGCGCAGGACTTCAATTCCGCCGAGGCGAATTGCGATCACCGTCGACTCGATGCCGTGCTCGGTCGCGCCGCCGTCGACGATGAGCGGAATGCGTCCCGACAGTTCCTCCATCACGTGCGCCGCCGCAGTCGGGCTGATGCGTCCGAAACGGTTCGCGCTCGGCGCCGCCAGCGGCCGGCCAAAGGCGCGCACCACCTCGGAGAAGAGCGGATGCGCACTCATGCGGAGCGCGACTGTCTCCAGCCCGGCGGTCACGATCGACGGCACCAGTTCCCGGCGCGGAAGAACGATCGTGAGGGGCCCGGGCCAGAACCTGGCCATGAGGCGCTCGACCAGCGGCCGCGCTTTTTCCTCGATCACCGCCAGCCGCTCGATCCAGGCCAGTTCGGGCAGATGCACGATGAGCGGATCGAAACGCGGGCGTTTCTTGGTTTCGAAAATCTTCACCACCGCTTCGGCGGAAAGAGCGTCGGCCGCCAGTCCGTAAACCGTTTCGGTTGGGAGCGCGACCACTTCGCCGGCCCGCAGCAGGTCGACGGCGCGGCTCACCGCCTGCCGCTTGTCGTTAGGTGTGGCGGTCGCCGCGATCTGCGTAGTCATTTCGACTGCAGGCGCTCGCGTGCGTGTTGCGCGGCGGCCGCGGCGGCTTCGATCGTCCCGGCGAGCGCGGTCAGGTGCCCCATCTTGCGGCGGGAACGCGGCTCGCGTTTTCCGTAGAGATGGAGGTGCACGTTCGGCTCGGCCAGGGCGGCGGCCCAGTCCGGCTCGCCCTCGCTCCAGACGTCGCCGAGCAGGTTGACCATCGCGCTTGGTCGCAGGATTTCGGTTTTGCCTAACGGCAGCCCGCAGACCGCGCGGACGTGCTGTTCAAACTGGCTTGTGACGCAGCCCTCGATCGTCCAATGCCCGGAGTTATGCGGCCGCGGGGCGAGCTCGTTGATGATCAGGTCGCCGTTGCCACGGAGGAACATTTCAACCGCGAGCAGCCCGACGAGATCGAGACTGTGGGCCACCGCGCCGGCCAACTCGCGCGCTTCCTCCGCGACCCGATCCGGGATCCGGGCAGGCGCGAGCGTGAGATCGAGGATGTGGTGTCGATGAATATTTTCGCAAACCGGAAAGACTTCCGTTTTCCCGTCCGGTCCACGCGCCACGATTACCGAAACTTCCCGCTCGAAATCGATCACCTGCTCGAGGACACATTCGGCGTCCGCCCGAGCCGACCAGATCTCGGCCAGGCTGGTAGCGGAGTCGATGCGTTGCTGCCCTTTTCCGTCGTAGCCGAAGGCGGCGCCCTTCAGGATCGAGGGCCGGTCGATCGCTTCCACCGCGCTCGTTAGGTCAGCCTCATTCGCAACCCGGCGAAAAGCCGCGACCGGAAATCCCGCGCCGGAAAGAAACTCTTTTTCCCGAAGCCGGTTCTGCGCGATGAGCAGGACCTCGCCTCTCGGCCTAACGAGCGGCTGCTCGCAGGCGGCCCATTCAATTGTCGGCGCTGGAATATTCTCGAACTCGAAGGTCAGGACGTCGATGGCACGTGCAAACTCGGTTACGGCCGCTTCGTCGTCGTAGTTGGCGGTCGTCGCGTGATCGGAGAGTTGCGCGGCCGGACCGTTTTTCTCCGGCGAAAATGTGTGGACGCGATAACCCATCCGGCGGGCCGCGATCGCAAACATGCGGCCGAGCTGACCGCCGCCCATCACCCCAATTGTCGCCCCGGGCAGGAGCGGCTTCGGCCCGGTCATGGCAGCTTCTGAGCGAGCACGCTTTTGGTTTGGCGGCGCCGGAATTTCTCAACCGCAGCCCGCACCTTATCGTCATGCAGACCAATGATGCTGGCGGCGAGCAGGGCGGCATTCTTCGCTCCCGCGACCCCGATGGCGAGCGTCCCGACCGCGATCCCGGCCGGCATTTGCGCGATGGAAAGAAGCGAATCGAGCCCCTTCAGCGCGCGCGACTCGACCGGCACGCCGAGGACCGGGAGCCAGGTCTGGGCCGCGATCATCCCGGGCAAATGCGCCGCGCCACCGGCCCCGGCGATGATGACTTGCACGCCGCGCTCGGCCGCTTCCCGCGCGAACTTTGTCATCAGTTCCGGGGTGCGATGGGCGGAGACGATTTTGTGTTCGTTAGGCACGCCGAGCTTCGCCAGGAGCGCGACGCAGTGTTGCATCGTCTCCCAATCCGAGGCGCTCCCCATCACGACGTTGACGAGGGCAGAAGTTTTTTTCGCCATCAGTCATTCCCTTCTCCCGAAGCGCGAAAATTGCAACGCACTTTTTAGCGCTGGAAAATGGAGCGCGGAAAGGACGCGCACACTGCTCGCAAGTAACAAGCGTGTAACTATTCGCGGGTTGCCCGGCAAGCCGGC
>JALYQE010000227.1 GCA_030855965.1 Verrucomicrobiota bacterium
AGCGAAGAAAACGCGCCCGAGGCGGCGGAAGAACAGGAAGGCGTCGGCAAACTGAGCACCTCGCGCCTTGCCAAAAAGCTCGGGCTCAAAACCCAGGAACTCACCAACCACCTCCTCCATCTCGGCGCGATCGAGATCAGCGAAGGGCGCAAACAAATCACGCCGCTCGGTCGCCGGCTCGGCGGCGAGCTGCGGGTGAGCGCGCGTTTTGGTCCCTACTTCCTCTGGCCGGAAGCGCTCCCCCTCACGAAAGCCTGAGCCGCAAAAAACGATCGGACGCCGCAAAACTATCGCGGCCCGCGCTTCTCCATCTCCTGCAAACGCGGCCCGACCCGCTGGCCCACGTATTTGACCGACTTGAAGAGCAGTCCGTAGAAAACAACCACGGCCGCCAGCGCCGCCACGCCCGTCACCCAGTGATACGACCGCATGCGGCGGAACGAAGGCGCAAAAGCCAGCACCCCAAAAAGACTGAGCAACACAATCACCGCATCGAAGCTCGCCCGCTGCCAGTAACCGCCGCCGAGATGAAGCCACATCCCAAATTCATCGAACGTCAGCGCCATTCCGAAGCCGTAGAGAAAAGCGCAGATCTGCCGCAACTGCCCACTCGGCCCCTGACCGAACACCAGGATCGCGCCCACCGCCGCGAGCAGAAAAATCCCGTAGTTGAGATGGTGCACGTGCGTTCCCCCGAGATGTAAAAACAGATCCGGCATCCGGCGCGTCATGATCAGGATTACGAGCACGCGCGCGGCGATGAACGTGAGGAGAAACGTCGTAAACGCGATCCGGGCGACGCGCCGCGGCGGCGCGGCGGGCGAGCCGGACCCGTCAGGCCTTCGCGATTCGCTCAACGCCTGCTTCACACCGAGCGCCTGCCTTACTTCTCTTCTGCCGATTCCGGCACCGCCTTCTCCGCGGCCTGGAAACCGACCTTCGAATGCGTCCCGTCGCAGAAAGGCTTGGTCGTCGACGCGCCGCAGCGGCAGAGCGCCATCCGTTTCTCGACCGGATAGCTATTGCCCTCCGCGTCCTTCAATTCCACCTCGCCCTTCACGATGAGAGGGCCGTTCTTAATGATATCGATCGTCACGTCAGCCATGCCCGCAGCTTCGCATCCCGGTCGTGAAAAGGAAACCGCAGTTGTAGCCGGGATCGGCGATCCCGGACACACCGCACGTCCGACAAACCCCGCAAACCCACTCCGGCCACCTTTACAAAAGCCGGTTCCGATCATGCGCCGGACCGTTTGCCGGTGGGGATGGCAAAAATTGCCTTGCCAAACCGGCTGGACTGGACGCGCGATCCCTTTCAGTTTCAGGAGCCCGATGAACTCGAACCAGGATCGCTTGCCCGGCGGACGTTTCGTTTACGCGAGCAACGACTATTGGGTCGACACCCAGCAATCCGAAATCGAGTTGAGCGACCTTGCCCCAGAGGGACCCTATGACGCCGCCATCCTGCTCGGTCTTCTGCCGGACGCATACACGGCAATCGTACGCGGCCAGAATGGCGGACCCGGGATCGCGCTCGTCGCGCGGAAAAGTGGGCACGGGCGACGATGTCATGATCGGAGGGTTCATCCTCGGAGGAGGAGGCGGTGGTTGACCATGTGGTGGTGCGGGCGATCGGTCCGTCGTTAGGCTTTTCCTCCACCGGCCTGGTGGATCCCATTCTGGAACTTCGTGATGCGGATGGCGTTCTCATCGGCAACGACGACAACTGGAAAGACGTGCAGGAGAATGAAATTTCGGCCGCCGGCCTTGCTCCGTTGGACGACCGCGAAGCTGCGCTCATCATGGAGCTGCCGCCGGGCGACTATACCGCGATCGTCCGCGGGAAGGGCGATGCGACCGGCATCGCCCTGGTCGAGATTTACCGCGTCGAATAGCCCGCGTCGGAGGGGGCGCAGATACGGTTCCGCCTAACGAACGCTGTAGCTGAAGCGAAGCGTCTCGAGCAGACGCGAGGCGAGCGCCGGGAGATGGCGGTGCTCGATCAGGAAAGGGATGACGCCGGCCAGTTCCTTGAAGGCAAGCAGGCATCTTGACCCATCCGGACGGCTGTCCTAATCTGTCTTACAATGCGCGAGACTTTAACCGTAAGTCTGTCGAAAGAAATGAGGCGCGAGCTGGCCCTGGCTGCGAAGCGTCAAAAATTGACCGCGAGCGAATACGTGCGCGATGCCGTCCGCCGCAAATTATGGCTGGATGCGTTCGATGAGACACGCCGGGCCCTGATTCCCAAAGCGCGCGCCCTCGGGATCTACACCGACGAAGATGTCTTCAAGCTGGTTTCGTGAGGCTCGTTCTCGATACTAACGTCCTCATCGCCGCGGTGGCAGCTGACGGTCTTTGCCGCGACCTGGCCCGGTTGCGACTGCGACCGCATACCATCGTCACGTCGGCACGACTG
>JALYQE010000164.1 GCA_030855965.1 Verrucomicrobiota bacterium
TAAAAATCGGCGTCGGAGAGTTGCGAGAGATGGACCAGTTTATCGGTCACTTTCTCCAGTTTGCCGGCCATCTTTTCGCCGGACTTCATCCGCAGCTCGATCGGCTTACCGACCTGCTGGGCGAGCACGGAATGAATGGTGTCGTTAGGCTGAAGCGCCAGCTTGCTTTGCGCGAAAGCGCCCGGCGCCGCAAGCGCGATCAGCGTGAGGAAAGAGACCAGCATCTTTTTCATAGGCACTCAGTCATACGGAATGGAGGGAGCGATTGACGAGCGAAAATTCCTCCGGCAACGGCCCGGAGCGGAATTGGCGAACGCCCCGGCGCTGCTAGCTTCAGGGATGAACGAAAATCTGCCTTATGCGCCCGATCTCACTCAGCGTCCGCCGCGCAGCCCGCGGGTCCGGCTCGGCGGTTACGTCGTCCTGCCGCGCATCCTCGACAAAGGCCGGGCCGTGCTGGCCGGGACGGCGGGTGAATTCAAGTACAACAACCCGGCCGATTATCATTGGTTCCGTTTCACCGGGATCACGGCCGAGGCGCTCAAGGCCGAGCTCGCGACCGGCAAGAGCGACGGCGAGATGTTGAAATGGATCGAAGAGACCGCGCCGAACAAGCGCGCCCCGTGGGAAATCCAGCAATGGAGCGCCTATTTCAACGAGCGCGGCCCGGACAGCGACGTCGAGACGATGGAGTTTTTCGCGAAACGCCTCGGTGAATTCAACAAAGACCGGGAAGACGTGAAGACCTGGTTCGACCTGCTCGACCTCGACGATTACGTCACCTTCGGCGGCAAGGCCTGAGGGCTAAGCCGCCTTGCACGCGACGTAGACCGTGCTCGCCGAAGTTCCCTCGAGGAGCGGATTCGCGAAGGAGACAATGTGTGCGCGGGTGGTTTCGAAAACGGTCCCGAGCGCGTCGAGAAACTCATCATCCGGCGGATCATCCGACCAGAGCGCAAAGATGCCGCCCGGATGCAAGTGCGCGGCCAAAGCGCGCAATCCTGCGGGTTCGTAGAAAGCTGCATTCGCCGGGGCCAGCAGATGGCGGGGTGAATGATCGATATCCAATAAGACGGCGTGAAACATTCGGCCGGGCTGCGCGGAATCGAATCCCTCGGCCGAGCGCGCCCGGGCGAAAAAATCGTCATGCACCATCTGGCAACGCGGGTCGCCCGTCAGTTTCTCGCCCAGCGGAACGAGGCCGCGCTGATGCCACTCAATCACCGCCGGCAGCGCGTCGATGACGAGCAGCGAGTCGACTTCCCGATGCTCCAGTGCGGCGACCGCGGTGTAACCGAGCCCGAGCCCGCCGACCACCACATCCCACGAGTCGCCGCTCAATTCCGAGAGCCCGAGATGCGCCAGCGCCACTTCCACTTCGTGGAACAGGCTCGACATCAGAAACGCATCCCCCAGCTTGACCTCGAAAACTTCCATCCCGCCTAACGACAGGATGCGGCGCCGGCGCAGGCTGAGTTCGCCGAGCGACGTCTCGCGAAAATCGAGCTCTGCAAAGTCCCGGCTCATAATGTGAGTCAGAGAAGAGTGCCCTGGCCGGGCGCGCGGCGGCGGCTCAGCCGACTTCGTTAGGCTGGCTTCGTCTTTTCGACGAAGGCTTCATAGTCATGGATCAAGGCCGTGATCTTCGTCTGAAATTGGTCCTGCGCCGAATAGAGCTCGCCGACCGGGCCGGCAAACTCCTTCTGTTTGAGCTCGTCTTCGACGGTGAGAGACAGCTCCGCCAGGGTCTCGATGTTCGCCCGGGAATGGAATTCCATTTCCTTCAGCTTCGAAAGCACCGCGACCGATTTCTCGTGCTCCACCACCGCCGCCTCGGGCGGCGTGGCCGGGGCGGGATCCTTCGTCTCGTCCGGCTTGTCCGCTTTGTGGGCGGCCGCCGGTTCGTTCTCCTTCTCCTGCTTGACCTTTTTGTCGTGCGCGACGTTTCGTGGATCGGACATGGCGGAGCATACACCCGTTTGGCCTTGTCGCTCGGTCTAACGAAGGCGGAGCGTCGCGCCCGGCTGGCTTCTGTGCGAAGGCAGGCTTTCTTTTTGCTTCCCGGCTCCCGGCGATTGGTGTTTAACGCCCGGGCCCGCGCTTACCTTTCATGCAAGCCTTTGTCATCAACCTCGACGCCGCCACCGACCGCTGGGCCTTTGTCGAGAACTCGTTTGCCCGCAGCCGGCTTCACCTGCAGCGCGTTCCCGCGATCGACATCAAGGACCTCACCTTTCCGCACCCGGATTACTCCGAGAATCTCTATCGCCTTCTGCATGGGCGAACACCCAATCGCCGCGAACTCGCCTGCTACCTCAGCCATATCAAAGCCCTCGAGACTTTTCTCGCCACCGGCGACAGCCACGCCGTCATCGGCGAGGACGACATTGTCCTGCGACCGGATATCGACGTCGTCCTTGAGGCTGCGCTTCGACACGCGCGGCGATGGAATATCGTTCGGCTTAGCGCCCTCGGCACCGGACATCCGCTCAGGATCGCCCGTCTTTACCGCGACTACTCGCTCTGTGTAAATATGGGCCGGCTCAAAGGCTCGGGCGCCTATCTGGTCGACCGGCTCGCCGCCGAAACCCTGCGCAAAAAACTTCTGCCGATGCGCCTGCCCTACGACCACGCGATCGACCGCGAATGGCTCTGGGGTTTGCGCGCCGCCTGCATTCTCCCCTTCCCTATTTCGCAAACGGAAAATGATTTCGATTCCTCCGTCCAGCCCGGCACCTGGCCGAGGCTCTCGCGTCCCCGCCGCTTTCTCACGACCTATCCCTACCAGGCGACAAACGAAATGTCGCGCTGGCTCTTCCGCGCTTCCTACTCGCTCCGGCTAAAGTTAGCGACACTTGTTGCCCCGCCGTCTGCTCCTGGTAAATAGGTCTCCGCACAGGCGGACACTTCGCACCGAAGCCTTGGCGAAGGCGAACTACTTCTCAAATCCACTAACGCTCTCTCCAACGATTCAAAAAAGAGTATCTTTTGTTGCCATGCCACCGCGAAAACCAGTCAACCGCATCGCGCCCCGCGTGCCGGTGAAATATTTCGCCATCCTACACGGCGCCGCGCTCATGGTCGGGACGGAGCCCGGCCCCGGCGGTGACGATTCCAGCCGCAAGTGGACCTTGCTCAACAAAAACGGCCGGATCATGCCGGCCGCCGACATGGCCGCGCGCTATTTTCTTTTTGGCGAGGGGGGCTGCGCGCAGATCGGCGCCAAGGCCGCAGCCAGGATGGCTGCGCAACTGGGCGGTTCGCTCGAGATGCTCATTACCGGCGAGACCTGGCGCGTCATCCCCAGGGCAAAAGGGCAGGGCTCGAAGCCACCCCGCGCCGTTCGTAAATCCCAGACCCCCGCTCGCAAGACAAGTCGCTCACTGCGACCGCACTGAGCTGCCACGGCGGGCAGGAGGCCCGTCCTGGATTCGCCGAGGGCGTGTCCGCATTTGCCCTCTTTTTGTCCTTCCGCCGTTCGCCTTTCTTTCGCTACCTTCCCAACTATGCGCCTAACAACCTGCCGTCTCGCCATCTTCCTCGGTCTCACCCTCACCGCACTCCACACCGGCGCGCAGACCGAGCTCGGGTTGCCCGATCGCAGCCAGCCCGCCATGGTCCAGCAACGGCTCGGTGTTACCGACATCACCCTGCGCTACCACCGGCCGCTGGTCGACGGACGCAAAATCTGGGGCGCCCTCGTCCCGTACGACAAAGTCTGGCGCGCCGGAGCCAATTTCAACACCACCCTCGAAGTAAGCGATCCGGTCTCCGTCGAAGGCAAGCCGTTGCCTCGGGGAATCTACGGCCTGCAGATGATCCCTACCGCCGACGCCTGGACGATCATCTTTTCCAAGGCTGCCGACTCCTGGGGTAGTTACACCTATGACGAGACCGAGGACGCCCTTCGCGTCACCGTCAAACCCCAACCGGGCGAGATGCAGGAAGCGCTCCAATTTTCCTTCGAAGACCTCAAGGCCGACAGCACCGCCGTCACCATGCGCTGGGAAAAATTGGCCGTGCCCTTTCGCATCGCTATCTCCGACAAGGACACCGTCCTGCCTTTCATCCGCAAGAGGATGCGCGGCTTTCAGCAATACTTCTGGGGGCCGACGAACGAAGCCGCCCAGTATTGCCTCGAGAAAAAGATCGCCCTTCCCGAAGCCCTGAAGTGGGTCGAGCTCTCGATCCAGGCCGAGGAACGTTTTGAAAACGTCGCCACCAAGTCCGACGTCCTCAAAGCGATGGGTAAAACCGACGAAGCCAAAAGCACGTGGCAACACGCCCTCGAACTCGCCAAACCCATCCAGTTATACACCTACGCCCGCGGTCTGCAGGCCCAGAAACGCGACGCCGAAGCGATGGAGATTTTCAAGACCGTCGCGGAGCAAAGCCCTAACGATCTCTTCGGCTACATGGCCCAGGCGCGGATCAAATCCCACGCCGGCGATTACCCCGGCGCGGCCGAGGACCTCAAACAAGCGATCGCCATCGCTCCCGATGGCGCCCGCAAAGAAGCGCTCAAGGGCATGCTCGACAAACTCAACGCCAAACAAGACATCAACAAGTAGGCGAGGCCGTGAGGCCGCCGTCCCCTCCAATAACCAACAACTGACAACCACTAACCGCGATCGCGGCCGCGATCGCCCTTCGTACAGCGGCACATCGGAAAGTTCGAGCAGCCCCAGAATTGCGTCCCAGCCCGCGGACCCTGACGGGCGACCCGTTTCACCATCGGCACATCGCACATCGGGCAATCGGGGATGCTTTCCCAGCTCCGATTGATCGCCGCGACATTCGACCCCAGCCTGCGCCGCCCGGTGCGATGCGAATGAATCGCGCGCGGCGCGCTCAATTCCAGCCAGCGCCAGACCCCGCCCACGAACAGCCCGACCACGCCGGCGAGGAGAAGAAACGGCAGCACTTGTCCCGGGATCGCCGGGATCAAAGGAACAAGAGCCGCGTTCATCATCTCCGTCCCCTACTGCGACTTCCGTGCCAAACTCGCCCCCCGTAATCCCTTTCGCCTTCAACCCTCAGCCTCAGCATTCTGCCTTCGGCTCCCTCACTCCTCACTCGTCACTTCCCCTAGCTTTCAGTTCTCAGTTCCGTGCCAGAACGCCACGAATTCTCGTCACTCGCTCCACCCGCCCCATTCATCCTTCATCCTTCTGCCTTCCTCCTTAATTCCACGGGGGGAACCAAATGCGGGCACACTCACGATTGGGGGTTAACGGACTATCACTGTCTGGAACGAGTAATCACTCGGCGATGGTCAGGTAATCTGAATGAAACCAAACCAAAACCGACCAATGAGTAATATGAAAAAGTTTATCACCATAATTATTAGCTGTTCACTGGCGCTGGCCGCCGGTGCCATGGCGCAGCAGGACGACGCGCAAGCCACGCCCGGCAAGAAGAAGCAGCGCCAGCAGCAGGAGGAAAAAGACCGCCCTGCCGGCGACGGACAGGCGCAGAGCAAACCAGAGGGCGCGCGTTCGCCCGATCGGCCTCGTGCCGGCATGAAAGCCAAAGAGCAACGTGCCGAGCGCCAGAATGCTCGCGCGGAAGCACCCGCCAACGCGCCAGAGACCGCACCCGCCAGGGCCAAAGGCAATGGTAAAGCCAAAGCGCAGATGCAGGCTGAGACCACCGCGACCGACGCCGACACCGCCACCGATGTGAAGGCGCAGACCCGCCAGGGCCGCAAAGGCCGCGACGCCGCCAAGGCATCCGAGACCGAGACCGCAAGTGAAAGCGCCACCGCCGACAGCCCGGACGCCGCCAAGACCAACGCCCAAACCCGCGCCGAAAAAAGCGCCCAAAGACAAGCCCAGGGTCAAACCGAAGCAACTACTGAGGCGCAAGCCACCGGCAAAGAGAAAGGCAAGGCCAAGCCGCTCGACACCGAGACGGTCAAGAAGATCAAGACCCAGCACGCTAGCTTCGAGGCGAAACCCCGGCCGCAACAGGTCCCGGCCGTCAGCTTCAACCAGAGCTACACGATCAGCGGAGCCGACCAATGGCAGGGACAAAACTACGTCGCCTTCCGCTCCTACCGCCCGCAGATGCACGACCAGAATTATTACCGGTCAAACTACAGTCGCATCGAGCTCATAGGTGGCGGCTACTACTACTTCGACGCCGGCTACTGGTATCCGGCCTGGGGCTACCAGCCTTCGGCCCAATACTATGTCTATGACGGCCCGATCTATGCCGGCCGCAGCGCCGAGCGCCTCGATCGAGTCATCGCCAACGTCCAGTCCGCACTCCAGGCCCAGGGTTACTACCGGGGAGAAGTCGACGGACTTCTCGGTCCGCTCACCCGCGAAGCCCTTACCGGCTACCAAACCGAACACGGCCTCTACACCACCGCCGCGATCGACGAGCCCACGCTCAATTCGCTCGGGATGAACTAGCGATCAACTTCCACCAACGAAAAGCCGCCAGGTCACAGACTTGGCGGCTTTTTCTGTTTTAAGGTCA